>CAUHTB010000082.1 GCA_959608595.1 uncultured Veillonella sp.
GTAAACGAAGCTAGCAAAAAAGTAGACGACCTCTTGGCTCAAGAAATGGGCAAAGTAACTGGTGGTCTTAACTTGCCAACAGGTTTATTCTAAATGACAAATGCTTTAGAACGGCTCGTAGAGCAGCTGCGCCGCTTGCCAGGTATCGGCTCCAAGTCGGCTAGACGCTTGGCCTATCATTTGGTAGAAATGCCGAAGGAAGAGGTAGACCGTCTCGTGGAAACCATCGTGGAAGCGAAGGGGGCTACGCGTCACTGTTCTATTTGCTTTAATTTATCAGCTCAAGATCCTTGCGAATTCTGTAGTAATCCTAATCGCGATCAAACGACGATTATGGTTGTTGAAACATCTCGCGATGTCATTGCTATCGAGCGCAGTGGTGACTATAAGGGCTTATATCACGTATTGGAAGGCGCCTTGTCCCCTATGGAGGGCATCGGTGCTGACGATATTCGCGTAAAAGAATTGATTGCCCGCCTTCGTGATGGTGTTGTACAAGAGGTTATCCTCGCTACTGACCCAGACGTAGAAGGGGAGGCGACAGCTCTCTATTTGGCACGTTTATTAAGCCCAAGTGGCATTAAGGTAACGCGCATTGCCCGCGGTGTTCCTGTGGGTGGCGATATCGAATATGCCGATGAATTAACGTTAGGCGGTGCTGTAGTGAACCGCCAAGAAATGAAAGGATAATATGGGAGCTTTATTAGCATCACCGATTATTTCGGCGGTTGTATCCGTTGCTGTGGCCTACATTGCTTTCAAAGTAGCATTTTTCACCATTAAACGAGTGGCTATGAATGCAGTAACTGGTATTTTGACGTATTTAGTATGCGTTCATATCCTCAATATTCCTATGGATATTGGTTTGGGCGTATGGGCTTTAACAGCAATTCTAGGCCCTATTCCAATGCTCATTGCTGCCGGATGGTACGGCTTTTTAAAATAGGAGGACCTCATGCTTATCAATCGTGAACAACAACGCGTTATTGATGAAGTTGAACAGAATATCCTCTTGTTAGCGTCCGCTGGGACGGGAAAAACGAATACACTTGCTTATCGAGTGGCTCACCTCATCGAGGGCGGCTATGCGAAGGCGGAGAACATCTTGTGCTTGACCTTTACGAACAAGGCGGCAAACGAGATGAAAGACCGCATTCAATCGCTCGTAGGCAGTCCTGCAAAGGCTGTGGAGGTTAGTACATTCCACAGCTTTTGCTTTTTCGTGCTCCAACAAGAGGGGAAGCGCAATGAAACCTTGTATACGGATGTAACCATCTTTGATGAAGAGGATTGCAAGGAATTGTCTGAACCGTATCGTCCAGGTAAGTTGCGAGAAATGTCCTTTGCCAACATCATCGGCATGGTAAAAGAATATCGCTCCTTATATGGGTTCTATTCTGATGATCTCGTAGGCGATTATAAACGAACTATTGAGCGTTTACAAAAGGAACAACGTCCTGCTGTTGAGCAACAGTTCTCTAGCTTTGGCAATGTTCTTTATAGTGAACTTCATGACTTCTTGAACCATGGCCACGAATGGATTGCTGCCTATGATGAAAGCTTAGCCTCCGTACATGGTCTAGATTTTACGGACCTTATCTGTGGTGTTCATCGTCTATTCCAAGACCCTGTAGTTCGGGAGCGTTGGCGCAGTCGTTACAACTATATCTCTGTAGATGAAATGCAAGACACGGGCATTCTAGAGTACAAGGTTCTAGAAATGCTGTGGGAAGATAATCACGTCCTATTATGTGGGGACTATTTCCAAACCATATACGAGTGGCGTGGATCTGATCCATTCCGCTTGCTCAAGCAGTTTGATGCGGACTTTAAGCCGTTAAAAATTATCTTCTATGAAAACTACCGCTCTAATTGGACTCTCTTTACGATGGCTTTCAAAACATTGCAGAATATGTTCCCTGATCTTGTAGGCTCTATATATACTGAATTGCCTCGCGCCAATAGTGAAAGAAAGGGCAAGCCTGTTCTCATAAAAGGCTGTAAAAATAGCTATCTTGAGGGGAGATATATCTATGAAGCTATCTGCGCCTTGCCAAAGGATGCTAATATTGGTGTTTTAGTGCGAGATAATAAAAAGGCACAACGATTGAGCGACTCCTTTGAACGCCTCAACAATGAAAAACCTGAAGACGAACGCCGTCACTTTATGATTATTGACGAGTTTAAATTCTTTAGACGTCAAGAAATCAAAGACGTTATGGCTTACTTTAAACTGCTTATGAACCCGAATGACTCCGTCAGCGCTAAGCGCATTATAAAACGCTATGTTGCTGGTATCGGTGACGCTCGTATTGCAGCCATTGAAAGCCCTGAGACGCGTCAAGTGGGCTTAAAATTGACGGACTTTATGGATATGCCTATCTTTGAAGCAGAGCCTTATGCGAAGCTCGTCAGTGGTTTAGAACATCATGAGGTCGTGGTGTATGACGTAGAAAGTACTGGTACCGATACGTCCCAGGATCGTATCATTCAAATTGCGGCTATCCGCATCGATGAAAATGGGCGAGTCCTAGAAACATTTGAACGCTTTATTAACCCCGGCGTACCTGTGGGACAATCCGAAGAGGTACACGGCTTCTCAGATGCGTATTTACAGGAACATGGCGAAGAGCCAGCTATAGTGCTACAAGCCTTTAAGGAATTCTCCAAGAATGCAATTATTGTAGGCCACAATGTAAATTATGACGTGACCATTTTTACTAATGAATTGGCGCGCCATAATTTAGGTAATCCAGAGTTCAAGGCTATTTATGATACACTCGACATCTATCGTCGCTTTTACCCTAATTTGCCAAACCATAAATTGGGCTTCTTAGCATCAGAGTTTCCTATCAATCATGAGCCTACGCACAATGCGATGGACGATATCTTGGCCACAGCACAGCTTTTAATTTATGCAGTGAAAGAAAATATCGTGCCTACAACGACTGGTCGTATGGTGGCAATTAATAAGTATAAGGCTGCTTTCACCAATATTGCGTCCCAAATGGCAACGTTACGTAGAAAGGCCTATACGGAATTACCAACGAAGTTATTGGCGTACATTATGAATCAAATGGGGGTTCTAGAGTACTATAAATCCCATGGGGAAGCGGCGAAGGTAGAGCATATACGGGATCTATATCGCATTATGGAAAAATTAGATGCTGCCTATGAAGGCCCGGCTGGGTTAGCTCGATTAAATCAAATCTTGCAGATGGCGGCCCTTACCGCAGGTGAGCCAGCTCAACAGGTACGAAATGAAGATCGCATTCCTATCATTACCATCCATCAAGCAAAGGGGAGCGAGTTTGACCATGTATTCCTAGCAGGCCTCAACGAAGGTACCTTCCCAAGTCCTTTTGCCATTGTAGAAGGCCGTGAAGACGAAGAAAAGCGCTTGTTCTATGTGGCCATAACGCGCCCTAAGCAAGAGCTGACCATTACCTTTGAACAAACGAATATACGTGGTCGAGCGGTTCAACCAAGCTCGCTACTGAACTATATGCCACGAGACAATGAGCTCGTAGAAAGGAGATACTAATGGCGAGAAAAACACACCGTCCCGATGATATTTTGTGGACCGTAACTGCCGCAGATATAGACGCTGCAGGTAGTGAAAAACAGGATATTACATTAGGTGAAGTACTAGATATAAAATATCCTCGTAAATCCTTAGTAAAGTTATTTGAGGAAAAACTAATCCACATCAACGGACATAAGGCGACGCCAAAGGATGTTATCTCCGAAGGTGACGAGATTTGGATTGCCATGGCGAAGGAAAAAATAGATCACGAACCAATCGAGATGGAATTACACGTGTTATATGAAGATGATGATCTCCTCATTGTGGATAAACCGGCTGGTGTGACAGTAAATTCTAAAGACCAAGTATCCCTTGCTAATGGTGTGGCTTACTACTTTAAAGAACATGGTATTAAGCGGAAGGTACGTTTCTTGAATCGCTTAGATAGAGATACAACGGGCTGTATTGCGATTGCTAAAAGTGGCTTAGCCCAAAGTCTTTATCAACAGCAAATGGATGATAATGCCTTTGAAAAGTGGTATATGGCTACTGTGGAAGGGATCGTAGAAGCTGATGGGGATTCATTGGTATTCCCTATGGATCGCAGTGCTGATGGGATTCATTACGAAGTAAATCCTAAAGGAAAAGAGACTCGTACAGATTATTCCGTCCTATGTAGACATCAATCACAGCCTGTGGATAAGTCTGTGAATAAGTCCAAAAATTCTGTGGATATAGCATCAAAAAATGTGGATATAGAACTACCAGATGTGGATAAAAGTGGTCAAAATGTGGACAAATCTGTGTATAACTCCCAAGAATGTGGATATACAGAGGTTTTAGTTCGTTTGTACACAGGAAAAACACATCAAATTCGTGTGGCTTTCAGCCATATAGGTCACCCTCTTGTAGGGGATACCTTATATGGCGCACAGCCAACGGGGCAGCCGTTCCAATTGCGTGCTCAAAAGGTTGTATTTACACACATGCGCACAGGCGAGCGTATTACGGTTACCGCATAATTACCTCTAATTACTTTAATAGTTATCACTAGGTAAGTATTAAAAAGTGCGTAATATGTATTACGTCTTAATAAATAGATCGTAATTTGTTAACAATGGGTCTATACTATAGATTGTGAAGTCACAATACACCAAATACTCTAATTGAGAAATGAGAATTATTGATAACTTAGTAAAATCAATGATTTTATAAAAATTTTTCAAAAAATATAATGACAAATGATAATCGATAAGCTATAATAGGAATGTAAATAAATTGATAGGCTTCGATTTATAGCTTAGTGAATTGAATGTAAGAGGTGTAGTTTAATATGATTTTGCAAGAAAATGGTGCAGCACGTAATCGGGGGATTACGCTTGCTAGTATAAAAGGCATTATAGGCAATATTGTTCTCGTTATTTTTAAAATGATTGTGGGCCTTGCGTCTAATTCCATCGCCATCA
>CAUHTB010000083.1 GCA_959608595.1 uncultured Veillonella sp.
CTAACAGCAAATTTGAAGGCACTTGGATTGCTTATAATAAAACTAATGATAAAGATGATATTCAAGAATTAATCATTGAAAATATCGACGGCCAACTATTAGTATCTTTATATGATTACTCCTATTATCCTTTAATGGATTATTTTTCTAGTGGTCTTGAGGAAGCCGATGACACTAAAAATGGCGGGGATACAGCTCCTGCCAATGCAGACTATCTCTTAATAAAGTCTAGTGATTCTTTACACAACAAACTTACTGTTGCTATCGACAATAAATTAGATGTAGGTCCTAAACCAATTATTTATAACGAAAAAGATGGCACCTTAGTTTTCGACAAAGTAATCTTCAAAAAGCAATCTGAAGATAATTCTGTTCAAGCATATTTACCAGACTTAAAAGAAGATATGAAAAAACTTGTTGTGGAAGAACGCAAAAAAGATACATTTGGTAGTTTTAAACCAAAGCCAACAATTCAATTTGATTTTTCCTTTAATGATTCTATTTTAGATACCGCAAAATAAGGAGATATGGCATATGAAATACATTCTTAAACTTAGCTTAATTATGGTTATGCTGTTATCTACTATTATCATTGTAGGCTGCGGCAAAAGCGAAAGCGAAAACAAGTATCTAGGGACTTGGGTTGGCTATGATGGCAACAATATTATGTACCGTATAACATTCCAAGAAAATGGCAAAGAATATATGGTAACAGAGGATAAACTATTTTATAAATCAGAGAAGAACTACCCTAGTCCTCATGGAACTCTCTTCCCATCGATTGATGATAGTGTAAAGCAAGCAAATAATACGTATAATATCAACTTTATTCTTCAAAAAGACTCTCGGACAACAACCGCTAGAGAGATTACACCTCAAAACGAAAAAGATGATAAAGAAAAAGATAAGTATAAAAATCAACTTAGCTATGATGAAGGTCGTACAATCATTAGATATATCGAAAAAGACAATACGTTATTAATTAATGGTATTCGGTATAAAAAAGAAACATCTCCAGATGTAACTAATGATATTTTAAAACAAATGCAAAATGCTAGACGTATTGAATTAGAAACAAAGTTCAATAAATATGGTAATCGTGCTATCGGATCTAACCACAATCTAGTCATTATAGATAAAATCACCTTTGACGATAGTATATTAACTAGTAGTAAATAACACCAAAAGCTCCTACATTAAGTAGGAGCTTTCTTTTATAAAAATATATTATTTGTGAGACTACATCGCACTAGTTGTAAGTAATCGATCCACCAAGAACCACAGCACAAAGATTGCACAGAGTAATCCCGCTGTTAGTCTCATAGTTGGTGTTGCATCGATAAGTCCAATTTCATGAGCCATTTGTTTTGTTAAGATCACTTGCCCGGTAGGAGAGCCAAAGCGATTTGTATGGTTTTCACCAGGAAGAGCCATGAGAACTAATAGGATAAGGGTCCCAATTACTGGAACAAAGCCAATAAATACTAGACCTCCAGAGCGGCCTTGATCATGCAGGCGACGCACCGCAACAGCTACGCCAGGAATGACCATAACGACGGACATAAGTACAAGAATGACTAGCCCGAAGCCAACGCCAACCACACTAGAGAGCGGACTAATATAGCTCAAAAAAGCACAAGTAAATAAAATGGCTACAAAGAGCAGTTGGTACATCAAAAAGAAGTTCCAATATTCACTACGACTAGCGCGTCCTTCAAAGTCAGCATATTTGTAAATCAAACATTGTTTAAAGTTTTCAATCAATCCCAAGTTATATTTATCTAACGAAATAGGTGCTTTACGAATACGTCCACAGTTTGGACAGTATCGTTCACTTTTTAACACCTCGTGTCCACAATAGGGACAAGGTCTCATACTAAACTCCTTCCATTCACAGCAGGAAACAGTGAAACTCATAAAGTCCTGTTGTTCTTAACACATATAGTAACTTAGATATGTTGTAACGTAACTATATCTATATTTTTAAATTCATCTTGATTTCATTTTACTACAAAGTGTTATATTGTCTATAAAGGAGTTGTTAAACTTTTATAAAATAAAATAATAAATATGCTATTTGATGCAGGTTAATACTATATGTAGCCATTGGCATTAATGCCATACCATAATATATCACCGATAGTATCACTAAAGACGATGGATTGAAGAACGAAGATGGTAATGCCCATAACCCAGTCTTGTTTTCGAGATGGAGTTCCTTCAAGCCCTGTAGATTCACTTATATTCCTAGTAATAGGTATATAGGCAGTTCTTTCACCGTAACCATTCTCTCCTTCATCGCCTCGTTTCAATTCATAGTTCAAGAATATAAAGAAGCCTATAATAGGAATAAAGGAGATCAGTTGAGTCCAGCCGCTACGGCCAATATCATGCATACGTCGCGTTGTGATGGCGATATTAGGAATCACGAAAAATAAAGTGACTAACAACGTAATCGTATCAATAATAGACTCGAAGTTATAAAGACCAATACCTTTACAAAGAATGGCTACAACCCCTAGTGTTCCTTGAACCATCATCATTCCAGCCATAAATCGCCAGTATTCACTACGACTTGCACGACCTTTAAAATTGGCGTAGTTTTTGATGCCTAGCACGAAAGCATCGGTATAGTTTAAATCATATACATTTACAGATGCCATACTAGTCCTCCTCAAACTCTTCAAAACCAACGATTTTCCAACCGTTACCCACATTATATAAACGTACTAATATAGATGGTCTTTTATCTACAAAGTCCACTCTATATCCAATATAATCCACCGTTACATCATCATCCACATCTTGAGACACATAATCTAATCGTATAGTTTCCACAGCAGAACGTTGTTCCTTCGTCTTAGCCTGTTGCCAAAGATCAAAGGTACCATATCGTTCCATTTCACGACTACTCAATTCTCGATACGCACTATGATAATCCCCATTCGCAAGTGCTTTGTAATACTCTTTCACAACTAGATAACCTTCTGTTGTAGCAGAATCACTACGTAGTAAACGATTTGCTTTTTTGGTGAAAGCGCCTTGTCCTAAATTACCAAAGGCTGTTTCTTCTATTATATAATTATGACCCATCATAGAGGTCCCTACACTGCTAGCAATCCAGCCTAAAAAGAGAATAGCCACGATAAAGGCACCCGAAACAGACTGCTTTTCACTTATACTAGGTTCCACAGGTATCTGCTCATTAGTTATGTTTACTGCTTGTAGAGGAGCCGACCTCTTGCATAATAGATAAAGCAAAATCAACCATCCTAAAATAGGAATAAAGATGAGAATCATCAATGTTGGATCATTATTAGAATCTCGCAACCGTCTTGCAACGAGCATAATAGTCGGCAATGTTAACACTACTGTCAATGCCGTTAATACGCCGCCCCCTAAGGATATAGCATATAAAAATCCATAAGGAATGAAGGTAGCAAGACCTGTTATGAATGTAACTAGACCGTATACAAAGGTCATAGCGCTTATGGTAAGCCAAAAATCGGCTGTCGTTGTTCGTCCTTTACCATTTGCATAGTTTTCTACTAGCTCGCGATAGAGGATTTCATATACTCGCTGTTTCATAAAACTCCTACTATATTTAGATATTATACAAACTTAGCTATTACTATTATACTATGCTTTACCAAGGCTTACATTTCATTTTTTCCTCATTAATTTTACCTATACTAATGATATATTTTTTACAACTAAAATTCGTGCAATTAAGTTTGTATAGGAGATAATACTTATGAACGCTAAATTGACTAAAGTAGTAGCTATGGCCAGCTTGGCAGCATTCTTAACAGTCGGTATTGGTGCCAATGTAGCGCAAGCTAAAGATTACCACTTCAAAATCGGTGAAAACCATCGCATGGAAAAGAACGATGATGGTACTGTAGATAGCAGTGCTCATCCATGGTTCAAACCGGACCAAAAGAAATATAGAAAACACAGAGTATCTGAACGTAAAAAACATGATAAAAATGCCACTGCTAAACGCAGCGAACAACATCAACGTTCCGAATCTACAAATGGCTAATCATTCCCCTTTCATAACTGGTTATCCAGTCATATAACACATAACTAAACTAACTAACCTAAAAAGGACGTTATACACATGTATAACGTCCTTTTTATTATGTATTGTATTATCTATTTTATTATGCGTTAGCTTTTTGTACCGCTTGTTTCATGGATTGTACGTAGTCAAACAATGCTTGATCGGAATGTTCTCCGTATTCTGCAACGATTTTAATGATAGCAGAGCCTACGATAGCACCGTCAGATACGCGCGCCATCGCTTCCGCTTGTTCTGGCTTAGAAATACCGAAACCAACAGCTACAGGAATATCTGTATATTTGCGAATCGTTTCAACGATGGATTTAATATCTGTCTTGATTTCGCTACGCATGCCTGTAACACCGAGGGAGGATACGCAGTACACAAAGCCTTCTGCATCTTTTGCAATCATTTCGATGCGGTTTTCAGATGTTGGAGCGATCAAGGATACCACTTCAACGCCATGTTTATTAGCCACACTAGCGAGTTCACCTTTTTCTTCAAACGGCATATCTGGCACAATAACGCCAGCAATACCAACCTCTTCACAGAGAGTAAAGAACTTTTCGCGACCAAATACGTAGATTGGGTTTAAATAGGTCATGAACACGAGTGGCACTGTTATTGCATCATCGTCAGTGCGCAAACGACGAACCATATCGAAGATATCATTAATTTTTACGCCTGTAGAAAGAGCACGTGTACTCGCTTCTTGGATAACTGGACCTTCCGCTGTTGGATCAGAGAAAGGAATACCAATTTCTACCATGTCGGCGCCGGCTTTCACCATGACGCGGATATAACGTTCTGTATTCTCGATGCCATGATCACCAGCGCTGATGAATGGGATGAATGCCTTACCCTTTGTGAAAGCGTCTTTAATTTTACTCATGAAGATCCACCCCTCTGTATTTCGCCATAGCCGC
>CAUHTB010000084.1 GCA_959608595.1 uncultured Veillonella sp.
ACCGTCCATGGAAGGTAATCTCTAGTGGATGCGTCGCTAATGATGTGCCCCCCACTTCATTTTCACCGCCTGGGTGAATGATTAGCGCCGCCTCATATTCCTTAAATAAACCCGCCTCTGCCATGTATACTTTACCACCAATAGTTTCCTCCGCAGGACAACCAAAGAAGGTCGTCCCCCATGATTCCGGTGCACTTTGACTGAAGGCAACAGCAGCGCCTAAACTCATCATGGCAATGAGATTATGGCCACAACCATGACCGAGTTCAGGTAAGGCATCATACTCTCCTAAGAATGCTATTTTATATCTCGTATCATGGTTATGGTCACCACGTAGTGCCGTTTGTAACTCAGGATAATCTGTTAATCCTACTTGAGATGTAAAATTATGATTTTCTAAGAATTGGTGAATTATCTTAACTGCTTTATGCTCGTTTAAGCCCAATTCTGGGTTATCGTGTAAATATAAGGAGATATCGTGCAATTCTTCTGTCATACTATCTATGATGGCACAGGCACGAGCCTCTCGTTCTTGTAATATCATAACTTCCCTTTTTAATTTCTAATTTATACTGTTTATTATTTATTCTATCTAAGAAGAATGTGTCTATTTCGTATAGGGATGAACAATTATGGTATTTGAAATATACCTAAAGTTAATCATCGCTCCTAGTGGTAATGTTTGATGCGGCATTCCATGACCTGTTGGGACATAACATACAAAAGGCTCCAACAATTCAGGGTCTCTATTTTCCTCCATGTAGCGTAACGCTTCATAGCCTAAATCGTAATCACGCTCATCATCGTCGCCTTCACAATCTGTAAATGTACCAATCACTAAACCTTTAATACGACTCAATAAACCACTGAGACGAAATTGTTGCAACATGCGATCTAGCTTATAAGGTGCCTCTCCTACATCTTCAATGAATAGTAATGTATCCTCCCAAGATGCATCCTCTAAAAAATACGGTGTTCCCGACAACATAGATAACATCGTCATATTGCCGCCCCGTAAAATACCTTCTCCTAGCTCAGTACCAATAGCACCACGAGGCGGTTCAGGTAAGGGTTCTATGACTTGTAATTTACCTTCTAAAGTATTAAATAAAGCATCAATATCTGCTTTGCGTTCAGGCTTAAAATCTACGCCCATCGGCCCGTGATAGGTAATGAGTCGGCTATATCGATTGATCGCCATGTGAAGTGCTGTACAATCACTATACCCAATAAAAGCCTTTCGATGCTTACGGATTGCTGTATAATCTAATAAATCCAGATAACGCATTGTTCCGTAACCACCGCGTAAAGCTAGTACCGCCTCACAAGGTGCGGTGGTCATCATATCTTGAAACTCTCGGGCTTGCTCCTCTGGTGTACCGCCATACAAGCCTTTGCGATGTGCACTTTCACCAAAGAGTACTTTATAGCCCCTTAGGTTACAAATTTCTTCTATTCTATGTAAATCTTCATCGCTTGCACTGGCAGGTGCCATGATTCCTATGGTCAGGCCTGGTGCTAAGCGCTTTGGTTCAATCCAGTTCATATGTCCTCATAAAATACAACAAAAGACGTACACATAGTGTACGTCTTAAGTGTATCTTATTTGTATGCTTTTTTAAAGTCAACAAGGCCCAATGTAGTCCAGAAATAATTTTGAATACTTCCATTTGTTACATATGGTTGTGTTGTGAAATACAATGGCATTACTAGAGATTCATCAAAAATCATCTGTTCTGCTTTATGCATCAACGCATCCCGTTCAGCCCCATTTGGTGTCGTACGAATACGAGCGATTAACTCGTTATAATTATCACTATGGTACTGACTATCATTGTCTTCAGCAGAGAATACTTCTAAGAAGTTTTGTGGATCACTGTAATCCGCAACCCAAGAAGCACGAGCAACTTGATATTTACCAGCTTCGCGATCAGCTAAGAATACCTTTGTCTCTTGATTTTGTAATCGCACATCTGCACCAAATGCATTTACCCATGCATCCTGTACAGCTTCAGCAATCGCTTTATGTAATTCGCTTGTGTTATACAAAATCGTAATTGGAGGCAATGGATGATTCTTATCATAGCCAGCTTGTTTCAAGATTTCTTTAGCTTGTTCTACATCTTCATAAACAAGATAGCTACCCGCTTCACGGAAATCTTCACGTCCATTACTTTCAAGCATGCCGTAAGGAACAAAGGCATAGGCCGCCTCTTTACCACCGCGAACAATATTGTTAACGATGTTAGCACGATTGATAACCATGGAGAAAGCTTTACGCACCTCAGGATCTGTGAAAGGTTCTGCTTTCACATTGAATACGTAATAATAGTTACCAAGCATAGGTCCAATATGTAATAGACCTGCCTCTTCTAAGCGTTTTTGGTCCGCTACAGGAGGCTCAACCGTCATATCTGCTTCGCCACCTTCAACCAATGTAAGGCGTGTACTTTGAGATTCACTAATAGGCCAATTCATTTTCTCTGTTTTCACAGAATCTGCATCCCAATAGTCAGGATTCTTAATGAAATCCATTTCTCCATTATGCTTCCAGGATAGTAAGCGGTATGGACCATTAGATACAAATGTATCTGCATTAGCAGCCCAGTTTTCATGAGCCTCTACAGCTTTTTGGCTCACTGGATAATAGCTATGAGAAGCTAGTAATTTTAAGAAATATGCTGTTGGATTCTCTAAAGTAACTACTAATGTATTATCATCAGTGGCCTTAACGCCAACATCATCAGCTGTAGCATCACCATTATTAAAGGCTTCGCCATTTTTTAATACATATAACATATATGCATTGTCCGCATGGACTTCAGGGTCTAATACGCGTTTCCACGCGTATTCAAAGTCATGAGCCGTCAAAGGCTCTCCATTAGACCATTTCAAATCAGGTCGTAAATGGAAGGTATACTCGCGACCATCATCAGAAATATCCCAGCTTTTAGCAAGTGCTGCCTCTGGTTCACTTTCATCATTCAAACGAACTAAACCGTCAAATAATTGAAGTTGAACTGTAGACTCCGGAGAGGTAGTAGACTTTGCTGGATCCAATGTGGATGGTTCCTGCTCAATAACATATCGAATGGTATGCTCATCAATTGGTTGTTCCCCGCGAGGATAACCAAATACAAATAAGAGCACACTCACCCCAAGAGCAAGGACCATGAGTTTTAACAAATTTCGTTTATCCATCATGGCAATGCTTCCTCTACAAATTCTTTCATGATACGCCCTACTTGAGCGCCTAACTCTTTACCTCGGTCATTATCGATATCGCTCATCAAGAGGATAAAGCAGAAATGACCTCTAAATGTTTCTAATACGCCCCCATCGTGCTCTACCCGATCAAGGGATCCTGTTTTATGGTGAAAGCGTGTATCTTCACCCCAATAAAATGGCAAGATATCACGGAATTGTTGGCGACCTAAAATATTCCACATTTCTCGGCCATAAGCATCTCTATCGCGACATTCAAAAATGTGTTTATACAGACGAGCCAATGACAATGCAGTCAAATGGTTATCACGGCCTTCTGCTAGAGCGTCAAAGTCCATCATCATGCGATTGAGTTCTATTTCATCTACACCAATCTGTTCTGCACGAGCATTGATATTCTCCATGCCTAGAACAGTAATGAGTAAATTTGTCGCCATATTATCGCTAAGAACCATCATAAGACGACATAACTCAAGATACGTAAAGCTATGCTTTGCTACTAGTTCTTGTAATGCACCACCGCCTTCAACACGCGGTGTTCTAGATAGAGGAACAGTATCATTAAGATCCAACTGCTCTGTACGAGCTAAATGGAATACATACTCCATAATGAGTACCTTAATCAAACTTGCACTAGAGTGTACCGTATCTTCCCCTTTAGAAGCAATAATAGTCGGCTCCTCTTCATCGTCAAATTGAAGTACTACATAGGATATATTCCCCTTTGGTGCTAATTCTTTTATCACTGTATCGAGTTGATGTTCTAAGGACTTGCCAACAAGTAACTTTTCCATACTATTCTCCCATTATATGTGCCAGCATGCGATGCGGCGATCTGCCCAATCACGAAGAGGCGGACGTTCAGTAAAGCAACGACCTTCTGCCTCTGGGCATCGACCACTAAACAAACAACCTTTTGGTGGATTTAGTGGATTTGGTGGGTCCCCTTTAAGCGGTGCTCCAATTGGAGCATGCGGTATAACAGGACCGTTTAAGGCCGTCAAAGCACGAGTATACGGATGTTGTGGGAATTCATATAAATCCAATGCTGGACCTTCTTCCATAACAGCCCCTAAATACATAACTACCATGCGATGACTGATGTAGCGCACCATATTTAAATCATGAGAAATAAAGAGGTACGAAATACCATGTTGTTCTTGTAATCTCTCAAGCAAGGTCATAATTTGTACTTGAATGGATACATCTAGTGCTGAAATCGGTTCATCACAGATGATACACTGTGGCTGCATAATGAGAGCCCGTGCAATACCGATACGTTGACGTTGGCCACCTGACAATTCATGAGCATAACGCTCACCAAAGGACATGTTCAAACCAACTTGATCAAGCACTTCTTTTACACGAATAACACGATCGCGAGGTGTATATTTTGGATCTAGCTCCAATGGTTCCTCTAGAATCGCATTAACTGTAAGACGTGGATTAAGAGATGCATAAGGGTTTTGGAATACCATTTGCATCACCGGATGAACAGCTTTTCGTTCCACATACGGATCAATCTGACGACCGTTCATATAAATAGAACCTGATGTAGCCTGATGTAAGCCCATCAAAGTGTAGCCAAATGTGGATTTACCACATCCAGACTCACCTACGATACCAAGGGTTTCCCCTGGTGATTGATATAGGCTCACGCCTTGTACAGCATGTACCGTGTGTTTTGGCTTAAATAAGCCTCCTGACAGAGTGAACTCTTTAACGAGATTGTCAGTTTCCCATACGTAACTCATTAAAGTCCCTC
>CAUHTB010000085.1 GCA_959608595.1 uncultured Veillonella sp.
TCACTATCTTCAATAACCTTAACAGAGCTAGTTTTATCACGCCCCATATCAAGGTCTTTCAAATGGAATCGCATAGGGATCCCTGGAGAAATCACACCAGAAACACCTGCAATACCAGCACCTCTATCTTCAGTTACAGAGCCAACTTCCTTGCCCATAGAGCCCAATTTGAAAGCAGCATCATAACTTTTAACTACTGTAAAGATGCTTGCATTATGCATGAAGTAGTTTGAGGAGCCATGTTTTAATCTTTTCCCCATCTACATAGGTAACAGTACCAATGGCCCCCAGTTTTAGGTCACCATCAACTAGTAATGCTGCTACAGAACCACCGGCTTCTAGAGGTTTAGCAATTTCATCACCACTAGCACTAGCCGTATCATATGTTTCATATTTATATTGTGGCAACTTGGATTTGAAGTAATCCATGGATGCTGCATCAAAGCCATATGCCATAAGTGGTGTGCCAAGAGGAATCAATTGTTTATCATCCCATGGTCTAGATAGGTTCTTCTCATATGGAATATTCCATAATTTCACCATATCTTCAATAGGGGTAATCATACCAATCGTACCATCTGCGAAACCCCAACCATAGGCAACAGCACCAACGAGCTTACCATTTATATATACAGGACTACCACTCATGCCATGAGCGATGCCGCCTGTTTTTTCCATAACAGGACCAGAGAACTTCGCTAAAATAAGATGACCAGATGGTCCCTTATCCTTCATGACACCAAGTACCTTTACATCAAAGGTAGAAATGGTATCTCCTACAATTACAGTTTTTGCAATGCCTTCCATACCTGTAGTTACATCATTGACAGGCATGAAATCAACAGCCTGTGCAGCTGTAAGTGAAGTACAGAAGAAAAGCGCCAGTATCGCTTTTCTATACCGACACCAAGAATGAGAAAACTTCATTCCTTCTCTCCTTTATTTACTTTCTACTGTGACAACGATTTGATCACGAGAAACGTCTGAGCCCACTGTAACATTGACCGCCGTTACAGTACCAGTTACAGTAGATTTAGCAGCAGCCATAGGGCCAGCCAATGTCTCTACAGTTACCAATGTTTGACCTTCTGTTACAGCAGAGCCAACAGAAACTGTAGAAGCAACTTTACCTGTTAATACACTTTGGTATGATACAGGGGCCGCCATTACAGAGCTAACACTTAAAATGCCTAAAGCAGCTAATGCCAACACTACTCTTTTCATAACGATCCCTCCTTTTACAAAATTAGTTATGTATTTATAGTATACTAAATTATTACTAATATTTCAAACAAAATTGTATGCAACGAATTCATTTTATAATTACAATATCCTCATAGGTCGTAGGATTTGAAGTCGCTTTATGAACATATGTATCATTGACTACTAAATCAACACTACCTTGATTCGATAATTCAGCACCATCCACGACGCCTAGTTTGGATAATAGTTGAGCCCCTTCTTGTTGTGTAACCCCTACGGATTGAAGCCCAGCTTTATCAACAGTAAGAACCACCAAATTATGATCTTTAGTAGTTCCTATAAAACTACGAGCTTTATTATGGGTCCCATCAGCACCAACATAGTTACCATTTTTCAAAACCATAGTACCTGCTTGTAAAGCTGCTCCACCAGTGGTATTCACTTGTGCCAACTCCGGTCTATTTTGAATCGTAATCGGTGTGCCCACCTTTAATTTACGTAACGCATCCCTAGATTCTCCATGACCAGATAATACGTATTGGTTTTCTCCAATTTTAGAATTCCCTTTTTGACCACTAACCACCTTGCCATTAGCAACAGTCACTTCGTATCCAAAGTCATTAGTCTTTGTAGATGCCCCATACGCTGATGTATATAGAGTCAAAGCATTTTCTTTACGACTTGTATTAACAGAGGTAATCAGGAATGTATCCTTCTGTGTTTTAGCCTGTAGTAAAGGTCTTTTTTCTTCAATAAAATATCCACGATTTGGTGTATATCGCAAGGTGCCACGGTTAGAAATACGCTCTAAATCAATAGTTCCATCACTTGCTACCGAATAAGGGCGATCAAAACTACTACCTTTTACCTTTGCGCCAATTATAGCAGTATGCGATTGAATCACAGATGATAAGGCTTTTCCTTCTGAAACATGGGCTACTACCATAGGTGAATCATTATCAACAGATAGCGCAAAGGCTTGAATCTTACCTTCTGCTACAGTGTTATTAATCTTGCTATACGTAACGGATTTATTTACGTCTTTTGTAGTTTGTTGGGCATAGCTAGAAAATAAATCGACTACAATACGCGATGGCTTTTCCAATGTAAACTCATGGTGTTGTACATCCTTATTAGCTGTCAATGTTACTTGTAAAGCTCCCTTAACAGGTTGCAAGCCAATACCTTTTAAAACACCTGTTTTCGTATTATTTTGAGCTATAGGTCCAGTCAATCCATTTGTCGTACCCCCTAGGTTAAGAGTAAGAGCATGTGTGGACTCATTATAAGATTTCGTCCAAGATACAGGCATTTCAGATACATCTAATACAATTCGACTTGTACCGTCGTGATTAGATACACGTACACCTGTTAAATTTCCAGCTTCAGCATAAGGTATTGTACTGCCTAAAAAGCCTAACACAGCAAAAGTCATATATAAATATCGTTTCATTTACAATTCCTCTATAGCGACAATCCATATTAATAGGTTTATATTCATACATCAATTTTATACAATATACTTTTACTATAGTATACATCATAAAGATGAAAATTTCAAAAAGGATGCACTAAAAAAAGGAGTTACTATCTACAGTTATTCCATTCTACAATGGCCTATCTATAAATAGTAACTTCCTTAAATTCTACATTATTTCAATAAAATATTTTATTGTAATTCATCCAATGTATCACGCAATTGTGACATTTCATCAAGAGCTTTAGCAACCCCTTTGATAACAGCATATCTTGGAGACTCTACCAAATAAGACGCAATACCAACAGAACGTGTAATAACACGATCTAAACCATCGATGAGAGCACCGCCACCTGTCAGAATGATACCATGATCATTAATGGCTGCTACAAGTTCTGGAGGTGTTTTTTCTAAAATCGATTTAATACCTTCTAGAATATTCATCACTTGCGCCTCTAAGGCACGTTGAATTTCTAAGGAATTAACAGCAACCATCTTAGGTAATCCAGAGCTAGCATCACGTCCTCTAACCTCTATAGTTCGCTCCTTAGCACGTCGATCTACAGTACCTACAGAAATCTTAATCTTTTCTGCTGTTAATGGTCCGATAACTAGTCTCTTCTTACGGCGTATATAACGGATAATCGATTCATTGAAAGAATCGCCCCCAATACGAAGGGATTCACTTACAACAACGCCCGTATCACAAAGAACAGCAATATCTGTAGTACCGCCTCCTACATCGACAACCATGGCGCCAACTTGGTCAGCATCATTAAGGCCTGTACCCATAGCTGCCGCTAATGGTTCCTCTATAAGAACAGTCTTTTTAGCGCCTGTTCTAAGTAATGCCTCTAAAATAGCACGTTTTTCAACAGGCGTAATTCCAGACGGTACGCATACGATAATACGTGTTTTCATTAATCTGGAAGCAGGCACAACTGATCGAATAAAGTATTTTAACATAAATTCGGTCATATCGTAATCTGCGATAACTCCCGCTTGAACAGGACGAATAACAGATATTCCTTTAGGTGTACGTCCAACCATAGAACGTGCAGCTTCACCTAAGGCAAGAATATCTCCAGTTTTATCATCCCGTGCAATATAGGCAGGCTCATCTAAGACTAGCCCTTTCCCTTTAGCAAAGATAAGAATATTAGCAGTTCCCAAATCTATGCCTAAGTCAAAGTTTAAAGAACGATTCAATCGCCCCATTAAATCGCCCACCTGCTCAGGACGAACTAGACGCTTTAATGTCATAGCAGGTGTAGTTTTCGCTATGGCAACGGTTTCACGATTACGACGCTCAATACGGCGCATTTTGGTGACTTTAACCATGGCTTCACGCATATTGGAAGCTAAATGGCTAGCTTGCTTTGCTACACCCTCTGAAAGCTTCGTAGACTTGCGTTTCGTCCTCCGTAATGGTTTACGATTAGAACTAGTTTTAGCATTTTCAACCTTTGCAGCACCTAAGTTTTGTTGCTCGTTGTATAAAGCCGGCCCTTTTGAGCGCCGGCTTCGTTTCTTTTTATTCTGTTTTGGCTCTGTACTTTTATTCGTCAACCCGAACAATATCAGCACCTAACCTTTGCAATTTACCTACAAAATCATCATAACCACGATCGATATGATGTAGACGACCAACTTCAGTTTTACCTTCTGCAGTCAATGCAGCACAAACAAGAGCTGCACCTGCACGCAAGTCTGTAGCATTAACTACAGCACCATGTAATCGTGGCATACCTTCTACAATCGCTTGACGATTGTCGATATCGATATGGGCACCCATTTTGCGGAGTTCTGCAACGTGCATGAAGCGGTTTTCAAATACAGTTTCTGTTACAGTACTTGTACCTTCAGCAATTGTAGTAAGCGCCATAAATTGAGCTTGCATATCTGTTGGGAAGCCTGGGTATGGCAATGTTTTGATATCAACAGCTTTAATGCCTTTGCCAGTGCTGATAACACGAATACCATCAATTTCTTCCTCTACAGTAACACCAGCTTCTTTCAACTTAGCTACTACTGGTTTCAAGTGTTCTGGCAATGCATTTTCTACAAATACGTCGCCACCAGCCATAGCAGCGGCAATCAAATATGTACCAGCTTCGATACGGTCAGGAATAACTGTATGAATCGCACCATGTAATTGAGGCACCCCTTCAATGCGGATTACATTTGTACCAGCACCGCGAATATTAGCACCCATTGCATTCAAGAATGTCGCTAAATCAACGATTTCAGGTTCTTCCGCAGCAT
>CAUHTB010000086.1 GCA_959608595.1 uncultured Veillonella sp.
AGAAGAGGCAGCGATTTTTGAGGCGCACATGCAAATCGCTCAAGACCCATCCTTGTCTGATGGTATTAAATCCCTCGTTGAGTCTAGCCATACTAATGTCGTAGCGGCTACAGCTCAAACTATTGAAACCTTTGCGAATATCTTCCTCGGCATGGAAGATCCGTATATGCGCGAACGCGGTGCAGATATTAAAGATATCGGTGATCGTTTGATGCGAAACATGTTAGGCATGAACCCTCGTGGTTTATCCCATATTTCTGGCGAAGTTATCTTGGTGGCTCATGATTTGGCTCCATCTGATACGGCTTCCCTCGATAAAAATGTTGTGAAAGGCATCGTAACAGCGGCTGGTGGTCCTACATCTCACGCGGCTATCATGGCTCGCACCTTGGAAATCCCTGCCGTTATGGGTGTTGGTGATATTGAAGGCTTCGTAGATGGCGAGAAAGCAGTTGTACTTGGTACAGATGGTATTGTAGAAACAAATCCATCTGATGCGGATTGGGCTGAATACAACAATCAAGCAGCTGCATACCAAGAGGAATTGAAACGCTTGCGCGAATCCGCCAATCTTGAAGCTAAGACAACTGATGGTCATCATGTAGAACTATTTGGTAACATCGGTAAGTCGAAAGATGCTAAACACGCCCTTACAATGGGTGCACAAGGTATCGGCTTATATCGTACAGAATTCTTGTACATGGAAAACGATGAATTACCAACAGAAGATGTACAGTTTGAAGAATATAAAAAGGTTGCAGAAGATATGCAAGGACAACCTGTTATCATCCGTACCATGGATATCGGTGGCGATAAAGAATTGAAATGCCTTGATTTGCCAAGTGAAATGAATCCATTCCTCGGTTATCGTGCAATTCGTATTTCCTTGAATCGCCCAGATATCTTCAAAGTACAATTACGTGCGTTATTGCGTGCTAGTTCCTTTGGCGATATTCACATCATGTACCCTATGATTGCTTCCGTAGAAGAAGTGAAACAAGCGAATGCTATGCTCGAAGAATGTAAGGCAGAACTTACAGCTGAAGGCAAAGAATTCAATAAGGATATTAAGGTTGGTATTATGATCGAAGTGCCTGCAGCGGCTGTTATTTCTCCAATTTTAGCTAAATACGTAGACTTCTTCAGTATCGGTACAAATGATTTATGCCAATACACTTTGGCGGTAGACCGTATGAACGAGTCTATTGGTTCTCTATATCAACCATTGCATCCAGGTGTATTACGTCTTATCAAACATGTTATCGATGCGAGCCATGAACAAGGTAAATTTACAGGCATGTGCGGTGAACTAGCTAGTGACCCTGTAGCTACAATGATTTTATTAGGTCTTGGCCTTGATGAATTCTCCATGACAGCATCCTCTATTCCACTTATTAAGAAAATCTTGCGTTCCGTTTCTAAAGCAGAATGTGAAGAGGTGGCTAATAAAGCGCTGGCTATGGATACAGCCGAAGAAATTACAGAATATGCTAAATCTGTACTAGCCGAAAAAGGCTTACTATAATTCTGTATAGATTAAAGATAAACGTTAAGCGAATCAGTACATAGTAAATAACTTTTAATATACTTGAATTGAAACGCTTGAACTTGATACAATATATCTATTAGAACGTATGGGATAGGCACGGCCTATCTATATAGAAAGAGGTTACCATGAAAGAATTAACAGTAGAAATTACAAACGAATCTGGTTTACACGCTCGTCCTGCTACAGCTTTCACACAATTGGCTGCTAAATACGCTTCCAAAGTGACAATCGCTGCTAATGGCAAAACAGCTGATGCTAAATCCATCTTAACAGTATTGACCTTGGGTGCTACAAAAGGTACATCCGTTACTTTAACAGCTGACGGTGCTGACGAAGACGACGCACTCGCTGCATTGAGCGAATTCTTAACAACTAACCACGACTAATACTTTGTGGTAATATAAAGGACTCTACGAAATGTAGAGTCCTTTTTTCTTGAGCCATATATGATGGATCCTTTAATCAGATTTGATTTTTATTTGCTTTTTTGTGGGATCTTCGAGATATAGTAGATCCTTGTTTTTGGTAAAAAAAGAAGAGGCCTCTTAGCCTCTTCTTTATTTTCCCATGTTTGCAAAACGCTCTACAGCTTTTGTAAAGTCGCTAATAGTTTTTTCTACGTCACCGTGTTCGATGCCATCTCGTACGCAGTGGTTGATATGTCCTTCAAGGACTACTTGACCTACTTTATGTAGTGCAGATTTAGCTGCATTAATTTGGCTCAACACATCTTCGCATGGAATGTCTTCTTCAATCATTCGATCAATAGCTTGCACTTGACCAAGAATTTTACGCAATCGACGATGTAGATTTTCTGAATCCATACACTGTTTCATATTACTCCTCCAATGGGCATGTTTTTATCATCTTTACTATTATACTCTATGTAAAGTTTATAATACAACTTAATAAGTATACCTAATATGCATAAAATCTACATATATAGATATACGTTTGGTTGTAAATATTAAAACTTTCTCTTTTATATTATTATAATTCTTTTTATAGCCGCTATATAGCAAGGTTTATCCATATCTTCTTCTTGATTGATGTGATACAATACATTTAATACACATTATAGTAGTATATGTATATAAGGCATTGTAGACACTGTTAGTTAATAACTGTATGTATACTATGGTCCTTTATGAAATAGGTGAAAGCAATGAAAGTGTTTCGCTACCTTCGAAATCTAGTGGTGTTCGTGGTGGTCATCATATTGGCCGTGTTTATATATGACGGATACCATAGCTTTCAAGGTACAGATCGTGAAAGTAAGGCTCACACAACTGTTGAAAAACGCATAGAACAAAGTGAAGATACCCTCAGCCGTACGGATCGTATCATACGAATATTTACATTTAAAGAAAAGGTAGAGGCGGCCCTTAATCAACGTGTTTCTAAAGAACATTGGGTAAAGGGTGATGTCATTCCAGAATATACAAAGAATGCACTGATCGCCATTGAGGATAAGCGATACTATAAACATGGAGCTATTGATGTGCTCGGTATTATTCGCGCCTTTTATACCAATACTATAGCCGGTGAAACGGTAGAGGGCGGTAGTACTATTACACAACAAGTAGTAAAAAATCTCTTCCTTTCATCAAAACGCATCATGAGTCGTAAGGTAGAGGAAGCAATTCTTGCTAGTGAAATGGAACATTACTACTCGAAAGAAGAAATCCTCACCATGTATTTAAATACTGTATATTATGGTCATAATTACTACGGTATTTACGAAGCTGCTCATGGCTACTTTGGAACAAGTCCAAGCCGATTGACATTAGGTCAAAGTGCCATGCTGGCAGCCTTGCCTAATGCACCGTCCTACTTGGATCCCTATACGAATTATAAAGGAGCTAAGGCTAGACAAAAACTGGTGCTTGAACAAATGGTAGACCAAGGCATGATTACACAAGCGGAAGCGGACTATGCATATCAACAAGAGTTGGGGCTGGTAGATGAATAATTGAATATATTTTTATAATCTCTGTTTGCTAATGAATAATTAATTGGCGAACAGAGATTTTTTTGCTACATTAGTAATAATAGATACATACATTTAGAGAGAGTTTTGAGTATTAGGAGCATAATTATTGGATAATATTGAATTAAAGCAGTATGAGGAAGGCAATTTTTTATCTATTTATATTGGAGCAAAACCTATTATTAAGTTTGCTATGCTTCGATTGGAGAATTTTATATCCTATTATTTAAGAGGTCCTGGAGGATTAGATTATAAGTCTGAAGCACTTGATATTGATTCCTATGCCCGTGAAATCTTTTATGTTGAACAAACAGATGCTAATAAAATTGAAAACTGGATAGTTTACTACGATGATGAACATGATTGTATGACTGTAAGGCATTGTTTTTGGGATAAAGCGTTAGATAGAGATATTCTAATGGCAGATGAATCTTTAAGGGGGCAAGTAAGAGAAAAATATATCGTTGATAAAATTCCACATATTAGTAATCAAACTATTATTGGTGTAGATGAAACGGTAAAACATAATATTTTAAATAGTATAAATGATTTTGACGTAGCGATATCTGAAATAAGTGTATTAGAATTATTTAAAACTATAGATTACTCTAGAGGTGATTATAAAATTACAAGGTCTTATGATTTAGATGTTCGTCTTGAAGCTATTATTTGTGAAGAGCAAAGCGGATTCTGTACAATTATAGAGAAAATTAAGTCTTTGATATTAGAAGTCTTAAAAGTGCAAATTGCTACAACTAATGATTATAAGATAGTATTAGATTACCAATTTTCACCTATTGATATTAAGTAAGAATAGAAAGTCCATCGTAAGAAATGAAGCTATGTCTAGTGTTAAATCACTGGATATAGCTTTTGTATTATATTAGTTCGGAATTGAAATATATTACTAAATTGAATAAAAATAATACTTGCATTTATAATTATGCAGGTGTATACTATTTTTTGTCAGATAGAGAGAATGACCGGTGCGCTAGATGCCACGGTGCTTTCACAATTATCTGATATAATATTGATTATATGAGTTTAAATACATAGTAAGTTTTTTATGAGGTGTTATCATGGGTAAAGCAAATAAAGTAGTACTCGCATATTCTGGTGGTTTGGACACATCTGTTATCATTCCTTGGTTAAAAGAAAATTATGGCGCTGAAGTTATCGCAGTGTGCGTAGACTTGGGCCAACCTGAGGATTATGATGCAGTTGAGAAAAAAGCAATCAAATCTGGTGCTTCTAAAGCGTACATCGTTGATGCTAAAGAAGAGTTCGTAAAAGATTATGTATGGCCAACAGTAAAAGCTGGTGCAGTTTATGAAGGTAAATATTTATTAGGTACATCCTTCGCTAGACCTTTAATTGGTAAAATCCTTGTAGATATTGC
>CAUHTB010000087.1 GCA_959608595.1 uncultured Veillonella sp.
ATACCAAAACAAAAACGGCCCCTCATATGAGGAGCCGTTTCTTATATAACCCTTACAGTGTCCATGCGAGTGCTTCACCACAGCTCGCATGCCTATCCCACTAGGCTAGACTGTTATATTATTTTGTATATGCTGTATGTGCTGTAGGCGCTACAGTGTTAGCAATAATCGCTTTTGCCATGTCGCGATTTACAGGGCGTTCAAAGTACATCGCATGGTTTTGACCATCTTTTGTCCAACCAGCGAGATATACCATTTTTTCGCCACCTTTGAAAGTAACCTTTGTACCGTTTACCTTTTCTGTAGCTGTAACGCGATAATCCTTATGATTACCACTGATATCACCTTTTGTAGTACCTACGCGATACACAATACGTTTGCCTGCCGCTTGGTTCCGCGTTGTATCTTCACCAGCTTGGTAAACATACACAACTTGCAAAACATCTTTATTGATTGTGCTTACAGACTCAATATTATAGCCTACAGGTAATACTTTAGGTAGCTGAGGCGTAATATTCATGTATTTAGCGGCTTCATCAATAGTAGCGAACTCATGAATTGGGCTTGGCATGCCAACCATTGGCGCTGCCTGTTCTGCAACTACAGGTTTAGCTGGATCTGGTTTTACATCTAAAGTACCTTGTGCACCAGCAACAGTGTAAGAACCTACACAAGCACACGCAACTGCTAGTAATACAAATTTTTTGACCATGGGTATAATCTCCCTTCGCATAACATAAAAATTATTAAAAACACATTTATTTTGTATGTGATTTTTCCTCAACAATATTACGGATCATAGCCTTCGCCACATCTCGTGTAACGGGGCGATAAAAATCTAAAGAATGATTTTGTCCATCCTTCATCCACGATGCAAGATAAACCATTTTCTTACCACCTTTGAAAGTAACCTTTGTACCATCTACCCGTTCAGTTTCTATCACCTTATGAATTTTATGGTCACCACTGATATCACCAGTTAACTTAGATGAACGATATATAATATATGCGCCTCCATCTTGATTATAATATGGCTCCGCACCAGATTTGTAGACATACACAACTTGTAATATATCTTTCTCTAAAGTGATGACAGATTGAATATTAAAGCCTACAGGTAACAGCTTTGGCATCTGTGGTCTAAACCCTATATATTCAGATGCTGCTTCTACAGTGGTAAATACATGTACAGGACTTGGCATAACAACGCCAGGAACAGCGGCTTCAACAGACATTTCTAGGGGTTTAGAAACTTTAGTTTGTACACCCATAGCGCCTTGAGCCTTAACAACTCCATAAGTACCTATACAGACGCAAGCTAAAGCCATCAAAAAAGATTTCTTTAGTAGTGAGGTCATAATAATATACTCCACAAAATACATTTTGTAAAATTATATTTATTAAAACACGCTTAATAAGTATATCCTAAATAATTGGGGAGTTCAAGTAATATTCATCATACATCGATTTTTATTAATATAGGTAAATAAAATCATTTATCAACTATGATATGACTAGTTACTTTTATCCAAAACATCAAGTATTAAGCTATTTCTTATGTACCATAAAGCCTGCCGCTTGTTGGTTTGCCATGATTGTCACATCAGAGATTTGCAGGCGTTTAGGTTGGTTTGTTACATATAGTACAACATCGGCCACATCCTCTGGTTGAACAGCCTCAATGCCAGCGTACACAGATTTAGCTCGTTCCGCATCACCGTGGAAGCGTACTTCACTAAATGGAGTTTCTACGATGCCTGGTTGAATGGTGGTAACCTTAATATCTGTAGCTATAGTATCCATACGAATGCCATCACTTAATGTCTTAACAGCTGCCTTTGTGGCGCAGTAAACAGCACCACCTGGATATGCATAAATGCCTGCCGTAGAGCCCATATTTACAATATGACCTTCATTTTTATCAATCATAAAAGGTAGTACTGCTTTTGTTACATATAAAAGGCCTTTCACATTGGTATCAATCATAGTCACCGCATCATCAACGGCACTATCTTGGAAAGGATCAAGCCCTTGTGCAAGCCCCGCATTATTTACGAGCACATCGACGCCACCAAAAGCCTCAATAGCAGCAGGAACCTTACTTTCAACATCCTCGCGACTACGCACATCAAGAACTAAAGTCTCAACACGCACGCCATATTCCTTAGACAAACGAGCCTGTACCTCGCCCAATAACTCAGCACGACGACCAGAAATCAACACATTATCGCCATGCTTTGCATAAGTCTCAGCAATACAAAGACCAATACCAGACGTTGCACCAGTGACAAAAATATTACGAGCCATAAAAGCCTCCTCATCATCAATCCGTTCTATTCTAATAAGTTAATTATACCATTATAAAAATCAAAAAACGCTACCCTACCACCTATAAACGATAAAAATAGTGTATACATTGGAGCGCTACGCGTACCATTCTCTCCTTTTCCCCTAAATGATATGTCGGCGCAGATAGGATTTAAAAGAATACATAAAGTGGCTTATGGATTTATGAATATGATAATAAAAAGAGGATACCCTTTCTGAAAACGACTTAGCGGCCCCGCATAGCGGGGTGGGTGGCTTTGGAGGCTTTCAGGAAGGGTATCCTCGGTCTATATTCTATTAAATATATAACGCCACTTTATGCACATCTTTTATTTCAGATGCGCCAACATATCATTTAACACTTCCATGCAATCCCCTACGATGCCATAGTTAGCATGTTGGAAGATTTCTGCGTTTGGATCGTTGTTGATAGCCACGATTGTATCAGCACCGGAGATGCCGCTCACGTGTTGGATAGCACCGGAGATACCAAATGCCAAGTATAGTTTAGGGCTTACAGTTTTACCTGTTTGACCTACTTGATATGGCAATTCAATCCAGCCTTTTTCAACGAGTGGGCGTGTAGCACCTACAACGCCACCGATAGCATCGGCTAGTTCGTAAAGTTTATCAAAGTTTTCTTTAGAACCCATGCCACGACCACCAGCTACGATGATATCTGCTTCTTGAATATTGTAGCCATCTTTACTGAACGGAATAAAGTCTAAACGCTTCATGCGAATGTCTTCAGGCTTGAGGTCGAATTGCTCAATTTGGATACGACCCCAGCTATCTGCGATGCGTTCAGGTTTTTTAAATACGTTAGGACGTACAGAACCCATTTGAGGACGATGGTTTGGAGAAATGATTTCCGCCAAAATATTGCCGCCCAAGGCAGGACGTGTCCATTCAACAAGGCCTTCATTGGTATCTACCGTCAAGATAGTACAGTCCGCAACAACGCCGTTTTGCATACGACCAGACATGCGAGGTGCCAAGTCACGGCCATTGTTAGTGGCACCAATTAAGAGGATATTCGGCTTATGGTCTTCAAAGAAGTCTGTTAATACCTTAGTATAGCCGTCTGTTGTATAGTATTTCAAAAGGGGGCTTTCAAAAACGTGAACAATATCAGCACCATGTGCTACCAGTTCCTCTGCTTCGGTTTGCACATTTTCACCAAGGAGCATAACTTGAACGAGCTGGCCCAATTCCTTAGCAATGCGGCGAGCTTGACCGATTAGTTCATACGTAACCGGATGTACCACGTCATCGATGGTATCGGCTACAACAAAGACGTCTCTATATTCATCAAAATTTGTTACGGCCATTACCGGTCACCTCCTTTAGAACCTTCAGTACCTTTAGCGGCAGCTACCGCCTTAAACTCACTAGGGGACACACTTTCAACAGATGCAGCCCGTTGTACTGGGTCTTTTACATCTACGCCCTCATCATTATCCTCAGCTACCTCAACTGGTGCATCATTTGGCACCAATAGATGAGCAAATTTTTCAGGCTTAATATGGTACGCCAATTCAAGAATCTTTTTAGCCCCTTCCTCGATGGATGGCAACATTTCTACCTTGCCACGAAGAGGTGGTTGGTATACCTTGCGCACCCGCGTAGGAGAACCGTTAAGTCCGATACGACTTTCATCAATATTCGGCATATCACGCAATGTAATATGAGAAATGGTATAACGTTTTGCATAAATAGAGCTCCAAAGACTTGGTTGGCGTGGTTCATTGAGTTCAGCTGTAGCTGTTACAAGCAATGGCAACGGAACCTCTACGATTTCATAGCCATTTTCATGTTGTCGTTTCACAACTGCTTTTTGAGCCCCTTGATCAACGGATAGTTCACAGGCATAGGTAGCTTGTGCCATACCGAGTTCCTCAGCAATTTGAGGGCCTACTTGTGCCGTATCGCCATCGATAGCCTGCTTACCGCAGAAGATAATTTGGAATTGACGGTTCATAGTCCGTTGAATATGACGGATGGCAGACGCAATGGTATAGCTGGTAGCCAATGTATCGGCACCACCGAACGCGCGATCTGTAACGAGTACTGCATCATCGGCGCCGAGGGACAAACACTGGCAAAGCGCTTCTTCAGCCTGTGGAGGGCCCATGGATAAAACGGTCACACGACTACCTTCATATTGGTCTTTCACCGCAAGAGCCGCCTCTAACGCATGCATATCATCAGGGTTTACAATACTAGGCAA
Source organism: uncultured Veillonella sp. (assembly GCA_959608595.1). Taxonomy (GTDB): domain Bacteria; phylum Bacillota; class Negativicutes; order Veillonellales; family Veillonellaceae; genus Veillonella. Next base: position 4,559 of record CAUHTB010000087.1, read on the forward strand.
GCCTGTGCGGATGAGATTATTTGTTTCCGGATCCAGCTTAATCTCAGATGTATCTGGAACCTGTTTGATACATACTAATAACTCCATACACTCACCCCTGTCTAAATTCTACGCCCTTAGCGTTATGCGGATATTTCCATGTTTTTACGATTGTTTCGCCACAAAGAACGCGGCATGTACCGCACTCTAAGCAACCAGCGAAATCAAAGGCTAAATCGCCATTCTCTTGTAATGTATATAGACCGGCAGGACAGCCGTTTACGAGTTTCATTTTCTCTTCAAGGCTAAAACCAGCGCCATCCACCAAGATATGAGGAGACGTTTCATCTACATAGTATTTATTGGCGCCCAAGCGCTCTTCTA
>CAUHTB010000088.1 GCA_959608595.1 uncultured Veillonella sp.
GGGATTATTCTATTTATCTTTGCCATTCAATCATTTTTAGATAAAGAACATAAATATCGTATCGGTACAGGTTTATTCTGGCTCTTGTACAGCGTGTCCTTTATCTTTGGTTCTTATCTATCAAAGGAAATAAATGGCTGGCTCGTTATCGCCATGGCTGCTATCGTCTTGGTAAAACAACTCGGCAAAGGTCATTACTTTGAATCTCCTATTGAATTCAAAAAAGACGAAGCAGTCCGTATTGGTAATGTTATTTTCGTACCGGCTTTACTTGTTGGTATCATCACATTCATCATTGGCTTCTTTACTAAATTAGGTGCTCTTGTAGGCATTGGTATTGCCGCAATCATTGCTATGTGCGCTGCTCTTTACATCACTAAGGGTTCATTTAACCAAGGCTTCCATGAAGGTCGTCGTCTTATCGATGCTATCGGTTGGACTGCTATCTTGTCCCAATTATTAGCGGCCCTAGGCTATCTATTTAATTTGGCTGGCGTTGGTAAAATTATCTCCAGTGCTGTAGCTAGTGTGGTGCCTGCAGATAATGTATTCCTCGTAGTTGTTGCATACTGCATCGGTATGGTCATCTTCACAATGATCATGGGTAATGCTTTTGCAGCCTTTGCGATGATTACAAGTGCCATCGGTGTTCCAATGCTCGTTGTAGCTCATGGTGCAAACCCAGCTGCTATTGGTGCTATCGCAATGCTTGCTGGCTATTGCGGTACTTTGATGACACCTATGGCGGCAAACTTTAATATCGTACCGGTAGCGCTCCTTGAAATGCGCGATCAATACGGCGTTATTAAAGCTCAACTTCCAATTGCATTGATTATGCTCGTATTAAACATCTTATTGATGTATTACTTTATTTAACTCATTTTGTGAAAGTACGATATTCTTATGAAACAATATGATAAATCCTTTTAAGGTTACGTGTCATGTTTGATTATTCTAATGCACCATAAGATATCGTTATGAGGTAGTGTGATGAAAACAATTTTGATTACCGGTTTTGATCCCTTTGGCGGTGAACCTATTAACCCAGCTTGGGAAGCGGTAAAAACAATGGATGGCTATACCGATGGTGATTATAAGGTAGTGACTCAAATGGTTCCTACTGTACGTTACAAATCTGTTGATACTGTGAAAGCAGCGGCTGAACAATGCCAACCAGACTTTATTCTATGTGTAGGTCAAGCAGGGGGACGCCCAGATATTACAGTGGAACGTGTTGCTATTAACTGCGATGACTTCCGTATTCCAGACAATGGAGGCAACCAACCTGAAGATGAACCTGTTGTATCCGATGGTCCTAGTGCCTATTTTGCAACGTTGCCCATAAAAAACATTGTTAACGCATTGCATCAAAATGGCATTCCTGCAAAGGTTTCTAATACAGCTGGTACCTTTGTATGCAATCACTTGATGTATGGAGTGTGTCATTATGCAGCACAAAAAGGCCATATTAAGGCGGGCTTCATGCACATTCCGTACTTGCCATCCCAAGTAGTGGATAAACCAAATCAACCAAGTATGGCTGTTGAAACTGTACGTGCCACATTGGAAACCATCGTTCACGTATTAGCTCATGGTGAAAGCTACAAGGCACAAGATATTAACTATACAACACCTCACGAATAAAAAACTCAGATGTAATTAAAGTAATATTAATATATAAGATATTGTGTGATATCTATATGAGAGAAGGTCTTTTAATGAATAAAAAGTTGGTAGCAAGTTTAGTTTCCTGTATGGTATTGGGTTCTGTAAGTGTGTATGCAGCTAATCCATTTTCCGATGTAGATGCTTCTAGTTGGGCGTACCAATCTGTTGAGCAATTAGCAAATGCAGGTATTATTAATGGATACCCTGATGGAACTTTCAAAGGCAACAATCCTATTACGCGATACGAAATGGCTCAAATGGTGGCTAAAGCGATGGCTAACCAAGATAAAGCCAATGCGGAACAACAAGCGATGATTAATCGATTGGCCGATGAATTCGGTTCTGAACTCAACACATTAGGTGTACGAGTAGCAAAATTAGAAAATCAAGTAGGGAATGTAAAGGTAACTGGTAACTATCGTTTGCGTTACCGTGGCAGCGAATTGAAAAATGATACCTATGCGTATGGTAAACATTCTTCCTTTGATTATCGTGCCCGTGTTATCTTTAATGCTAAGGTTAATGATAAAACTGATGCTGTTGTACGTATTCAAGGCTCTAGTGAACTCGGTAATAGCAACGCAACACAAGGCAAAATTAATCTTGCCTATGTAGATCATCATTTTGGTAAAGACACAACTTTGCGCGTAGGGCGTCAGCTCTATACACCAGCGCTAGGTCTTATGTATGATGATCTCGTTGATGGTGCTCGTCTTATGTACAAACATGGCAAGCTTGATGTGTCCGCTAGTTATGGTTACTGGTTGGGCGGCGCTCCTACATACCAAACTAAAGATAATACTATTACTGCCGCTATGGTTGAAGTTAAGGGTAAACTCAATAAACATGTTACCCTTGGTGGTATGTATGGTCGCTTCCATAATGGTAAATTATACCAAGGCCAAGATGTGGATGCACTTACTGGTAAACAAGTTAAATCCTTTATTGATTCTCCATACAAAAACATTTGGGGCCTCAACGCAAACATGAACTTTAAACGTTGGAACGTCTTCGGCGAATGGCTTACAGCACCAGGCGTATCTGATTCTCATGCGTGGATGGCTAGCCTTGGTTATGGTAACTATGACATTAAGAAAGCTCATACTTATAGCGTTCGCGGTCAATACTACTATGAAGAAGCAAATTCTCCAATTTTCAGTAGTGCCTTTGCTCCTGCCTATAGCTTCTACAATCAACACTATGTAGATAATAAAGGCGTCGGCCATGTACGTAATGGCTTTAAAGGCTTCGTAGCTAATGTAAACTATGTACCATTCCAAAACGTATCTATCGGTGCTTACTATGGCTTTGGCAATAAAGACATGGACGGTAATAAATTAGGTGATTACTGGCGTACAGATGTAAACTTCATGTTCTAATTACATAATCTAAATAAAGCTCGAGTTATATCTAGAAAAGATATAGCTCGGGCTTTTTTGTTTTCAATAATCATTATAAATTTTAAATACCTATTATTGACATAGGTATTTAAATAATGTAATATAATCACATAATCATATTAAGTTAGTAGGAATAAGTGAGGGATATCACAGTAGCTTTCAAAATAAGAATTGTAAAGCGAATAGAGATGACCTCTATAGGAGTATAGAATGAGTGAACACGTAGATGTAAGCAACATCAAGGATCCTAGTATCGCGGTAGCTCGAAAAGAAGTTGAGTTCCAACGTGCTATGAATCCTTGTCCTATCGATTTTTCTGAGTTTCAATCTAGTAACCCTCGTTCTCAAGGGGAGCAGAAGGAGTATGAAGGTAAAGATGCATCGAATTTTAACCGTCGTCAAAAATATTCTGATAGCGAAGAACCTCAATTCACAACACCTTTTGGGCGTGAACCAGGGCTTCTACCTGTAGAAAAAGACCGTTACCGTCTTGTATGGTCTAAACATTGTCCTTGGGCTCACCGCATTGCCATCGCTATCGATTTGCTTGGCTTAGATACAGTAATCTCTAAAGGCACAGTTGATCCATTGCGTCCAGCAGGGGTTATTGCAGACTGGTTCTTTACCCTTGATAAAGATGAAAAGGATCCGGTACTAGGCATTCACTCCTTAGGTGAAGCATATCGCAAAGGTGATCCGAACTACGACGCACGTTCCACAGTGCCAGCCATTGTAGATGTTACAACTGGTGCGGTAGTAAACAACGACTACCATGCGTTGACCACTGAATTAGCATTGGGCTTTAAAGATTTTATCTCTCCTGATGCACCAGATATTTATCCAGAGGAATTACGTGCCGATATCGATGCGTTGAACGTTATCATCTACGCTGACTTCAACTTGGCGGTAAACTTGGCAGCTCTCGTAACAAACCAAAAAGATTACGAATACTACTACGATCGTATCTTTGCACGCTTGGACTGGCTCGAAGAACGCCTTAGCAAGCAACGTTACTTGATGGGTGATACTATTACAGATCCAGATATTCGTATCTTCCCAACATTGGCACGCTTTGACCTTGTGTTCTACCAAAAATACTTGGTTAACAAGAAACGCCTCGTAGACTATCCAAACCTTTGGAACTACGCAAAGGACTTGTACTCCAATCCAGCATTCGGTGGTACAACAGACTTCGACTCTATGCGTAAACGTTTCTACTACGTAGACCATACGCCATTTGAAGATCTACCACGCCTCATTCCAAAAGGTCCAGACGACTCCATTTGGTTAGAACCAAATGACCGTGCAGAAAAATTTGGTAAATAATAGATTTAATGTTAAATAACTGAAAGGGGCCCCATGGATTCTGTAACGCAGACGATTGTGAACTACATAGAACAAACGGATGTGTCGAACCGTGAGGACCTCCTATCAGTGGCACGCATAGCCTTTCTAGATTATCTGGCGTCCTTAGCACCGGCTGAGACAGAACAAGCCGTCCAAGACTTGGCTCGGCTCATCGGGACTAATGGAGACGATGTATCTAAAGCCGATAAAGCCTTATATTATGGCTTTGCTTCGCATTATCTAGATTTTGATGATGCCCAGGCGAATCTAGCGGGTCACTTCAGTACTGTTTTATATTCTGCTCTGTTAGCAGTGCTCGAGTCCACCGATAGGTGGTACGATTTCCTTCGTGCTTATATCATTGGTGCCGAGCTAGAGGGAATCATTGGTTCTCTCATCAATCCTGCCCATCGGACTCAAGGATGGCATTCTACGGGGACCGTTGGTGTGATTGGGGCGGCGGCCGCTATAGGCGCTTTGCGAGGCCTTCATGGTGAAAGCTTGG
>CAUHTB010000089.1 GCA_959608595.1 uncultured Veillonella sp.
CTGGCGTATTAAAACAAGGTACGCGCGTAAAAAATATTCGCCTCATCACCGATGCCAGTGATGGCCATGATATCGATTGCAAAATTGATGGTTTCGGTGCGATGGCATTGAAATCTGAAATGGTTAAGAAAATCTAATCTAAGGAATCCCTACCGATACGTTCGGCAGGGATTTTTTCGTGGTATAATCAACGTATACTGCGTGTAGTGTGAGAGTGTTTAGCGAGAGGAAATTATGTTAAAACGTGTTGTGTTACTAGCCTTATTGGCATCTACGATGGGAATTGTTAGCTCTTTGGCGGCTGATTTAAAGCCTACAGATAAGCGTACCTATGAATTGCAGCAACAAATCTCTTATAATGTCATCATCCCTAGTGAGGCTTTCAAAACGAGTGCTGACGGTACCTTGATTGTTCCAGTGGAGATTAAGACCGATGATAAGGGCAATATTGTGGCCGTCGAGGCGGGTCCTAATAATTGGAAATTAGATCGAGAGGCTTACCCCATCTTTGAAGAGGCTGCAAAAGAGGCAGCTTGGAATACAAAGCATGTGGATACAGAGGAAGAGTTGGTGATCACCATTCCAGTTAGTATTGTTATGCTATCCGGTGATAAGCCTAAGAAAAAATAAAGGAGCGCTTATGGAATCTACAAAAGATTTAGAGAAATATACTTACGACTTACTGGCGGAGCGTGGCGTTACCTTAGAGGATATTGCAGAGCTCGTTTTATACGTTCAAAAACCGTATATGCCGAATTTAAAGATTGAAGAGTGCCGTGAACATGTGGCATCCGTGCTTTCAAAACGAGAGGTACACAATGCGATAATTACGGGCATTGAGCTCGACAAGTTAACGGAACAAAATAAACTGTCTCAGCCTTTGCAACGCATCGTGGCTAATGATGAAAGCCTCTATGGCATCGATGAAATCTTGGCGTTTTCCATCGTTAATCTGTATGGTTCTATTGGCTTTACGAACTATGGGTATTTAGATAAGGTAAAGCCTGGTATTATCAAAAAGCTAGATAGTAAAGAGGGCGGCCACTGTAATACATTCCTCGATGATTTAGTAGGTGCGGTGGCGGCCGCTGCGGCAGGAAAGCTAGCTCATAATGAGCCACACCGCGTACGTCATGCGTTAGCTGAGGAAAAAGAATAAATGACTGCTATTGATGTTATTAAGAATTAAGAGTATAACTAGTAGTGTAGTGAATAATTAATGTATTCTTTGTAGACTATATACAGGAGGAACTATGCAAAAGGTTCTAGTTGTTATCGATATGCAAAAAGATTTCGTAGATGGCGCCCTTGGTTCAGCGCAAGCACAGATGATTGTAGAAAATGTGCGCAAAAAAATTGAGAACTTTGACGGGCCTATCATATTTACACGCGATACGCATGATACTAATTATCTTGAAAGCCAAGAGGGCAAGTTCTTACCTGTAACACATTGTGTGAAGAATACAGACGGTTGGCATATTGTGTCTGGCTTAATCGAAGCAGCAGAAGGTCGTCCTGTCATGAGCCCTGTATCCTTTATCGATAAGCCAAATTTCGGATCCTTTGAACTATTATCCCGTTTGGAAGGCATGAATTCGGTGAACCCTATTGAGTCTATCACGCTCGTTGGTTTATGTACCGATATATGCGTTGTTTCTAATGCGATTATACTGAAAGCAGGTTTGCCAGAAATCCCTGTTTACGTAGATTCTAGCTGCTGTGCTGGCGTTACGGAAGAATCCCACCAAGCAGCATTAACAACAATGAAAATGTGCCAATGTATCGTTGAATAATTATCTTGTTATCACTATAGTAGATTGAATTACATCGGTGTATAGCGATTAACATATACTATTGATGCATAGTAAACATATACCATTGAGAATTAGAATTTTATATTGGTAAACGCACCTAAAGGCTATAGGATCTCCTATAGCCTTTTTACATGGAAAATCATATTGACGATTTTCTATATGCAATGTACAATAAATAAAAAATGATAATTCATATCAATTAAATAAAGTAAAGATGCAGGTGCATCGAAACGCTTTCACCAGAATGATACGTACTGATACATATCGTTCCATGCCCTAAATTTAAGGAGGACTATCATGAAACCTTTCGAACTCGCACCATTACCATATGCTTATGATTATCTTGAGCCTGTTATCGACGCAGAAACAATGAAATTGCACCATGATAAGCACCATCAAGCGTATGTTAATAATTTGAACGCTGCTATCGCGAAATACCCTGATCTAGCTTATGGCTGTGTAGACTGCATCCTCGGCGACATCGCTAATGTGCCAGAGGACATCCGCCAAGCGGTTATCAACAATGGTGGCGGTCACAAGAACCACACTATGTTCTGGGAAGTCATGACAAAACCAGATACGTCTAAATTGGAAGGCCCTTTGAAAGAGGCTATCGACGCAGAACTTGGTGGCTATGATGCCTTTGTTGAAAGCTTCTCCGCTGCGGCAGCTACACGCTTTGGTTCTGGCTGGGCTTGGCTTGTGGTAAACAAAGATGGCAAACTAGAAGTAACATCCTCTGCGAATCAAGACAATCCTCTATTAGAAGGTAAAAAAGCCATCCTTTGCCTAGATGTTTGGGAACATGCATACTACTTGCACTACCAAAACCGTCGCCCAGACTATATCAAGGAATTCTTCCGCGTTATTAACTGGGATAAGGTTTCTGAAAACTACGAAAAAGCCTTGAAACCTCATCATCAATAAGATAGCTTTAAATCCTCTCAAAACTAGATATATTTTAATAGATAACGGATAGTTGATATATTCTCCTCCATACTTGACTGGGGATGTATTATCTATCCGTTATTTATATATATAAATTTTGATATTTTTAGAAAGAACTTTCAAAAGTATTGCCATGGATACAGATTTTCTAAGCGATATCGTTTATCATAGGGTCATAGATTATTTTAGATAAACCTTTCACAGTATATATTGCCTTGTATACACAGTGTTACGTATAGAGGGCTACTCACATAAGTAATAAACAATATTTTTGACACGAGGGGATCAAAATGGAAAAGAAACTAGATTTGTCCAAATCCGTATATGATTTGGTAAAAGAATATCCTGAAGTAACAGAGATTATGAAAAGTTTAGGGTTCAGTGAAATCACTAATAAAGTGATGTTAAACTCTGTTGGTAAAATCATGACCATTCCTAAAGGGGCTAAGATGAAAGGCGTATCCATGATGGATATCGTGAGCGCATTTATGAAAGCTGGCTTTACATTGGAAGGTGAAATGCCAAACCTACATGGTGATGATGGATCTGCTAATGGTGCTCCTGCAGAGGCAGCTACTACTCACACAGAGGCATCTAATGCTAATGACAATGCAGAAGCTAATGCTACTAAAAATGTAGAAGCTAATGTAGAGGATACTGTTACAGATAGCGAACGTGTAGAACAATTGAAAGGCTTCTTGAAACGTTTGGGCACAGGCGAAGAGCTTGGTTCTGTTCGTGAAGACTTTGCGAGCCAATTCAAACATGTTGAGGCTAGTGAAATCATGAAAGCCGAACAAGGTCTTATGCGCGAAGGTACACCTTTAGAAGAGGTACAACAATTATGTGACCTTCACTCTGCATTGTTCCATGGTTCCACCATTCATGAACAAATGGATGCAGAACATGCTAAGGTAGAAGCGGTTCTAGAAGCTCAAGAAAAGAGCAAGAGCGTTGTGGCTTTGGTAGAGACTGCAGGTCATCCGTTAAACCGATTAACCGAAGAAAATAAAGCGCTCGACGAGTTGATTGAGGCTATTCGTCCAAAAGTAGCAGATAAAACTGCCACTTATGATGATGTGAATATAGTGCGTCAACTATCTGTTCACTATGCTAAAAAAGGCGATTTATTATATCCAAAATTGAAAGTGGATTATGCAATCGGTGGTCCATCCATGGTTATGTGGACTGTTGATGGCGATATTCGCGACCAATTAGGTGATTTAGCAAAATCTAGCCAAAGTGTAGATGATTGGTATAGACGTTTTGATGAGCTTCTTACACGTGCTCAAGAAATGATCTACAAAGAACAAAATATCTTGTTCCCAATCTGTGCAGAAAACTTCAGCAAAGAAGATTGGTATCAAATTTACAAAGATACAGCGCAGTATGAAGACATCTTTGGTGTAACACGCATTGCTTGGCCAGAAGCTGATGCCGCATTAGCTGCGCAAACTACAAAACCAAGTGGTGATAATAATGCTATCGGTTTAATTGGTGGTACTTTAACTGTAGACCAACTAGATGCTATGCTCAATACAATGCCAATGGAGGTAACCTTCGTTGACCATGAAGACATCAACCGTTACTTCAACGATGGTGAAAAGGTATTTAAACGTCCTACTACAGCTATCGGTCGTGATGTGTACTCCTGCCATCCACCAAAGGTAGAACCGATTGTACGTGGTATTATTGATTCTTTCCGTAAAGGTGACCGCGATAATGTGGCAGTATGGCTTGAAAAACAAGGCCGTCCATTCTATGTAAACTACATGGCGGTACGCGACCAAAATAATAACTATATTGGTACATTAGAACTCGTACAAGACATGCAATTTGCAAAGGAACATTTCGATAGAATTAAATAAAAACTAGTGTAATACTAGTTGTGTAATACAGTGAAACTTTGATACAAAAAGGCTGGTCTAACATTGAATGATGCTAGAGCAGCCTCTTTTATTTGTACGAAATGAATTCTCTAATATGATTAATGTATTTCCTGAATTAATGTATTTTTTGATAAGAGGTACCCATTAAGGGTGTATGTACTTGATAATATTATGGGTAGCAGTCTTGATATTTTCAAGGCTAGTAGCCAAGTTTAGGCGTACAAAGGTGGCGTAGTTTTCGCCTCCAAACCA
>CAUHTB010000090.1 GCA_959608595.1 uncultured Veillonella sp.
ATTGCTATGATTAAAGGAAGCCATATTACATTGAATTAGTATCCCTTTATCTACCCATTCCAACAATTGCTCTGGTTTAGTAAACAATTGACGATGTGTCTCTACTTCACTAATGATAGGAATAATCTCCATATTAAGCAAAGCTAGCAACCATGCATTAATGTGATGGACTTTGCTATTTTCAGGAATGGACACTAACATAAAATGGCTATTTCCCAATAGATATTGATTGCGATGAGAAGCAATATATTCAATCATTTCATCACAAAGCAAAACGCGAGCACCACCATGAATAGTTACATCCACTTGTTGTTCCCCTACAGCAAGCTTCACATCATTCAATGTTGTTTCCATCTCATCCCATGTATTCATATCCATAGATACGGTCACATCAGGTGTACTAAAAATATCTGTAATACCTTGTTCAGCCAAGGATTTTATCATTTTTACTGATTCTGCCATTGTTTGTGGCCCTTGAGGCCCTAACACAGCTGGCAAAATGCAACCATGTAAGTCAACCACGCGATTCATATTCTTTCCCTTCTACTTACGATACTCCCTTACAGAAATCGTTCTCTTTATAAATTTCATGTTGTTCTCATTTATTTTTCATTTTCTATTCATGATTATATCAAGGGAAAAGTGGCTTGTACAGTGGTTTTTATATAAAAATAGATAAATTATAATGTGTTTATTTAATATATTATTTATATTTTCATATTATCTTCATTAAAAATACCTCATAATCGCAAAGATTATGAGGTATTTTTCACTCATCTGTATATTATTAACAATTTAATTTTTAAATGTACTTTGTTTATACCTGATGTAATGGACTAGCTTCACTACTAGAATACCAATAACAACACCAACAGTATCAATCAAAATATCAGAAATCTGAGAGCTACGCCCTGGTGAGAACAATTGTATAAATTCATCAAGACCAGCTATCAACATGCCTAAACCTATGGTCTTTATTACGGTACCGTATGTAATATATCGACGTAGAATCGTATATAAAACACCACCAAGGATTGTAAACTCTGTAAGATGGGCTAACTTTCGAACAATCCTATTCAAGGTCCATATATTTCCATGAAAGCCTAACTTATTTACTATAGGAGCAAAGGTCTCTGCAAAGAGCAAGCTAAATCCATCTGAAGATCCGCCATTTTGCATCGAATTATCCCATATAAAAAATACAATTAGACCTAATAGAATATATAGTATCCAACGTTTCATATTACTCTCCTAAACGCCATAATACATATCTATCTTAATCGCGGTCAAAAATATCTCTTGTATAAACTTTATCCTTCACATCTTCTAAGCTCTTATCCCAACGATTAGCCACTATAACGTCACTAACACGTTTAAAGTCTTCAAAGTTGCGAATAACAGGTGAATTAAAGAAATCTTCTGCATCAAGAGTCGGTTCATAAACAACTACAGCAATCCCCTTTGCCTTGATACGCTTCATTACACCTTGAATTGCAGATGCTCTAAAATTATCAGAGTTCATTTTCATCGTCAAGCGATAAATGCCAACAATTTTGGGATTCTTCCCTATAATAACATCTGCAACGTGGTCTTTACGAGTTCTATTAGCATCCACAATAGCAGAGATTAAATTTTGTGGAACATCATTATAGTTAGCTAATAATTGCTTAGTATCTTTTGGCAAACAATACCCACCATAACCAAAGGATGGATTATTATAGAAGTCTCCAATACGAGGATCTAAACAAACGCCATTAATAATTTGGCTTGTATTAAGGCCACGAACCTCAGCATAAGAATCTAACTCATTAAAGTATGCAACGCGCAATGCCAAATACGTATTAGCAAATAATTTAATCGCTTCTGCTTCCGTAGAGTCCGTATATAATTGAGGTACATGTTCCTTAATAGCACCATCAGCTAATAGTTGTCCAAAACGGCGGGCCCGTTCAGAGTCTTCCCCTACCACAATACGGGAAGGATGTAAATTATCATATAAAGCTTTGCCTTCACGTAAGAACTCTGGAGAGAAAATCAAGTTCTCTGTATTAAATTCCTTACGCATTTGAACTGTATACCCAACTGGTACAGTTGACTTAATAATCATAACAGCATCTGGATTAATATCTAATACTGTTTTAATAACTTGTTCTACAGAAGAGGTATCAAAGAAGTTCTTTTGAGGGTCGTAGTTAGTAGGCGTTGAAATAATAACATACTCAGCACCTTTAAAAGCTTCTACAGGATCTAATGTAGCTTTAAAGTTTAACTTCTTAGTAGCTAAATACTCCTGCAATTCCGCATCTACAATAGGTGACTCTTTACGATTTAGCATTTCAACCTTTTCAGGGATAATATCGAGGGCCACCACTTCATTGTGTTGTGCTAATAAAACACCATTTGAAAGGCCTACATAGCCTGTACCAGCAATTGCAATCTTCATTTATTTGCCCTCCGTCATATAAAACTCTTTATACCATATAGCAAATTTCCGTAATCCTTCACGTAAAGATGTATTTGGCTTGAATCCAAAATCTTCTTCTAGAGCACTTGTGTCTGCATAGGTAACAGGTACATCGCCTGGTTGCATCGCCACTAATTCTTTATGGTCTTCAAAATTATAATCTTCTGGTAATACGCCAGCTGCAACTAATTCCTCTGAAAGAATACGCACAAAATCGAGGAGATTTTCAGGATGACTATTGCCAATATTATAAATAGCATACGGAGGAACTGGTAAACCATCGGCACCGTTGCGACGTTCTGGAGCCGCACACATAACCTTAGATACGCCCTCTACTATATCATCGATATAGGTAAAGTCACGTTTACAGTTACCATAGTTAAAGATTTTTATAGTGCCACCGCTCCGCAACGTGTTAGTAAAGCCAAAGTACGCCATATCCGGACGCCCCGCTGGACCGTACACAGTGAAGAAACGAAGCCCTGTACTAGGAATGTTATATAACTTGGCATAAGAATAAGCCAATAACTCATTTGATTTTTTAGTAGCCGCATACAGAGAAACTGGGTTATCTACTTTATGATCTGTAGAGTATGGAATTTGTTTATTCGCACCATACACAGAAGAAGATGATGCATAAACCAAATGCTCTACTCCACTTTCACCATTATCATAAGAATGACGACAAGCCTCTAATATATTGTAGAAACCAATAATATTTGACTCGATATAAGCATCTGGATTTGTAATAGAGTAACGAACACCAGCCTGTGCTGCTAAGTTAACAACAACACGTGGTTTATAGGTAGAGAAGATTTCTTCAATAAAGGCCTTATCTGCAATATTACCTTTTTTAAAGATCCACGTATTTTTATTATCTTTGCTCATCTCGTCAATTTGTTGCAAACGATAATCCTTTAAAGCCACGTCATAGTAATCATTAACAGAATCTATGCCGATAATTTGAGTTCCTTCTGCTTCAGATAACAGGGACATAACGAGATTAGCCCCTACAAATCCAGCGGCTCCCGTTACAAGGATCACCGTATTGTTTAAGTCTACATTTTTTGAAAGCATATGTACTCCTTTCATAGTTCTGTTAATTATGAGCGTCTTACTTTACTTAATACTTTATCAACGCCAGAAGTGATAATAGTGCGCTCAGATGGTATGAGATATAAGATAACCACATACAATACAACGCATAAAATCATACAAGCTATAGTCCACCATACCGCATCATATAAATGTAAAATACTATATGCAAGAGTACCAACAATAGATGCCGTAATTAGATATACACCTATATTAGTAATCACCCGAAGGGCACTCATATGTATAAATAATGCTAAGAAAATCATGGCAACCATTAACATTTCCATGCGTACTATTGAACGAGCATAGACAAATGTACTAAAGTCATACTGAATACAAATATAAATTACCGGTATTAATACAACTAAATGTAATATTTGAGTCCAGAATGATAAATTAGGAACTCCCTTTGCACGGAATACTTCAGAGACCAAATTCGCTGTTACTGTCATAATAGCGGAACTCAAGGCCCAAGATCCCAATACAATACCTGCTAACTTCCATTGTGGTCCCAATAAGAGATCAACAACAAAGTCTTGAAATACAAACAAGCCTATCCCTATAGGTACTAAAAAAAGAGCCATATAGCGTTGGAAGGTAAAGAATGTATTGGAAAATGCCTGTTCATCCTGTTGAACTCGACTTAAAGCGGCAAATAATACAGGCGCTAAAGATGAAGTAGCCATAGCCATGACAGTTGTAACAATAGCCATAGGCATTTTGTATATCCCTAAATAATAGGCATCCAAAAAGCGACTAATAATGAAGGTATCCACCCATGCGGTAAGCCAAATAGAAAATGCTTCAGCCAATGACCATGCACTATAGCTAAACATGTTCTTAAAAACGCGACCACTAAAGAATAATCGAATTTGATTTCGTCTACTCTTTAATAAGGCTAATGCTGTAAATAGCTGAGCCCCTAACATGCCAGCAATTAAAGACCAGTAATCGTACCCCATGAGCGCCATAGGAATAGATATCACTATAGGTGTCAAAATGGTTATAAGGCGAATATTTAGAAGAAACTTAAAGTTAAAATCCCGTCTATACAAGGCCATTTGTACACTACTGAAAGCAGAGAGCGGAATCATGGCCCCCATTATGGCTAACGGTATGCCTAAACCATCATTACCTACTAGTACAGCCAATTCATCACGGCCTATTATGATAGCCCCCCATAAGAGTAAAGAAAGTACTAGATTGGCGATAAAGGCCACATCTGTGGCCTCTTGCTTTTCTTGGTCACTTTCAAACTCATGCTGTACAAGAAATTTTTGAAATCCCGCATCAGCTAGCATTTCTGCA
>CAUHTB010000091.1 GCA_959608595.1 uncultured Veillonella sp.
CCGTACATTTGCAGCTTTAACCATTGCATCTGATGCGGTGATAGCCCCCAGTAAACCAGCTACTTCTAGTAACCCTAGTGAATCTTTCACCATGCCACCTCCCGACGTTTATTCATTAGATGATGTAAGCATTACCTTTGTTTTTAGGTCTTTCTCCCATAGTTTCTAGTAACGCTAACCCCACATCACGTGCTGCTTTTACAGCTTGTTTAACAGCGCCAGAGTCACCAGAAATTAGTAAAACAACTTCATTTGACATATCTGAGCTCGATGGAGACTGATAATCTACCACATCTACATTAGCTGATTTAACTGCTGTATCTGCCATAACTACACCTATTGCTGCTGGGGCACCTACTAATAACCCAAAGGCTTTACCTTCTGGTGTCCCAAAAGCAGTGACTATGGCTTCTCCTGCACGCGCTGTATATTGGACCTCCACATGGCCTGCATCATTCATATATACTTCGCCAAAGGTGCGTTCTAATTCACGTAATGCTACTTCCACAGAACGTCTTACATCGGATACGTCATCGCCACCAAATATGATAAGGGAACCAGAACCAGCGCCACCTTTCATATCACGGGCCAGTTCAATGCTAACAATCTCTGTATTCGTTGCTTTTACAGCTTCATCAGCGGCCATAATTTGCGGCCCTGCACCTGTACGTGAACCTAAGATACCGATGGATCGATATGACTTAGTGAGCTTCATAGCTTCCAATACTTGACTATCAACATTGGCAATTACGAGACCAATTGTATCGCCTGTTGTAGTGCTACCTACGTGTTCAGTAATCATAGAAGTTTGTAGTTGACTTACAGCAGGTGAACTTACAGGTGCCGAAGCACATGATGCATTACTAGTGGCGCCTGAAGTTTTGCTTAAATCAGCACTATCGATACGCATCAATACGCGCTTTAAAATCTCATCTACCATACTATTAGTATCGGCCATAATTATTCACCCTTTGTTGGTAAAATACCTTCTACATCTTTATGTGGTCTTGGAATTACATGAGTAGAGATAACAACGCCTACCCGTTCTGCAGCAGCTGCACCTGCGTCTACAGCAGCTTTTACAGCACCTACATCACCACGAACCATAACAGTAACGAGACCAGAGCCAATTTTTTCATTGCCTACGAGTTCCACATTAGCTGCTTTAAGCATTGCATCAGCTGCTTCAATAGCGCCTACTAGACCCTTAGTTTCCACCATACCTAATGCTTCTTGTGTCATCTGTTTTCTCTCCTTTTACAAAACATAGAGCAAAGATTACAAATTTATTTTTCTAATAGTTCCACCATGGTACCTATATTCATAAAAGCAAAGTGCGCTGTTTTAAGTAGTTGTACCATGAGTACAGCACCAGTACCTTCACCTAACGCCATTTGTCCATGGATTGGAACTTCATCAAGACGAATATTTGCATAAGCCAATGCTGCGGCCATCCCTACCTCGCGAGAATAATGAGATGGAATACCGTATAATGGAGCGTCTCCATTCATTTGAGTAGCACAAGCCATGGCAACGGCTGTAATATATCCATCGATTACAAATGGGATATGTAAGTCTGTACAAGCTACCATAGCACCTGTAATAGCGGCTATATCAAAGCCACCTACGCGGCTAATTACCTCTTTAGGACTATTTAAGTGTCCCTTATGATGAGATAGTGCAGTACGTACAAACTCTCGTTTTTGATTCATGTAGGCCTCTTCATCAGGGCCAGACCCAGGACCTACAGTTATCCGTGGATCTAGTTTTGTAAGACCACTCAGAACAGCTGCTGAAGTAGTCGTATTACCAACACCCATTTCGCCAAAGGAAAATAGATTGATACCCGATTCTGCATAGTAAACAACTCGGTTATATCCAGCTTGGTATGCTAGGTCAAACTCTTCAGCACTCATAGCGGCACCATCTAATATATTCTTTGTGCCTTGAGCTACCTTTCGATTTATCCCAATACCTTGTGGGCACGCAATGCCTACATCTACTACTTCATAAGGAATATGGTTAAAGATACAGTAATTAGCAACTGCACTTTTACCATCAATCATATTCTGAGACTGTTTACGAGTAATCTCATAGTTATAACCGATTAGGCCATCTACGGAAATACCATTATCTGCAGAAAAGATAATATGCTGAGCCTGAATCTCAGGTTTCATATCTTGCCAAGCGAGACACATTTTTTTGAAATATCGTTCCCATAGACCCAAGCTTTTTGGAATGATCGCCTTATTTAAAATAAATTGATTAAGTTGTTCTTCAAACACTTTGTCCATGGAAAAACCTTCTTTCAACTAACCGTATATGTAGTTACATAATTGTTTTAACGACTCTTCGTCGTGAACTGATATTTCAAAAATATTAGTGGCTCCCGCTAGTTTAAGATTGCGCCGAGGCGCCTCAACATCTTTACCCGTATCCACCTTTGATACAACCCCTATAACCTCGCGATTTAAGGAGTTTCCAAAGTTTGGTGGGAATATGGTTGTTTCATCACCTGCAGGAATCATGAAAATCACTACGTCCGCATCATAGGCGTGCAAGATAATGCCTCGATAGTAATTAGGATTCTCCATATATTCTCCAGGGGTATCGATGAAGTTTCCCACTCTCGTTATGGCTTGTGTCTTATGATACGTAGCCGAGCCATGAGTAATCGTATCTGCTAATGTAGTCTTACCACAACCGCTACGACCTACTAGAAGGATGCGTTTTTCTTTCTTTTCGGTGCTCATAATTACCCTTTCATTAGGATCTTGTTAAATCCGTTGGGAAGAATCCTAATATGCGTTGCAGACCTTCAATTACGCTGCGCAAAGCAGATTCAACAGCAGATACATCACCAGTTATGAGAAGTGCCCCCGAAAACCTATCGATGAAACCGATTTCGATATCACCAGATTTACTTGCAATATCGGCTGCAATAATGGTCCCTTCGCCAGGTGTTATGGTAAGAATTCCAATGGCATTGCGTCCTTTTTCCTCAAGCCCCATTTTTCTAAATAAATCTGGCTTAGGATTGGCAATAACATGAGCTATCGTAACCTGCTTTCCGGGTACAAACTCTTGTATGATGCGCTGTTTTGCATCAATTACCTCTTGAAAGGCCATATAATCTCCTCCTAATGTAATATGTATTCTTTAAACTATACTGACATATTATAGTTTGTCGTTGTTTTATATACTCTAGCTATAATTAAGGTGCCACTAATTGGAAGAACAATACAGCTAAGCCTGCCCCAATCAATGGGCCAATAAATGGTACCCATGCATATTGCCAGTTCGCAGTTCCTTTATTAGGAATCGGTAATAAGAAATATGCTAACCGTGGACCAAAGTCACGAGCTGGATTTAATGCATATCCAGTAGTTGCACCAAAGGACATACCAATGGATGCTACCAAAATACCGATGACAATAGGTGCTAAACCATCGGCCATTTTTCCTAAGCAGAGAATCGCTAGCATAAACATAAATGTTGCTATGATCTCAGATATCAAATTGAAAGGTTTATTATCGATTGCTGGCCCTGTTGCAAAAATCCCTACACAGTTTCCTTCGTCAGGACCGGTTACTTTAAAGTGTGGATAATAGAATAATGCAGCAATAGCAGCACCTGTAAAACCACCTGCAATTTGAGCTATGGACATTGGAATGACTTGATCCCAAGGGAATATACCTGCTACAGCAAGAGCAAAGGTAACGGCAGGGTTCAAATGCCCCGGGCCACCAAGTGTAATCCCTACATATACACCAAAGGCTACGGCAAATGCCCATCCGAAGATAATGTGTAGCCAGTTAGTACCAAAAATACTAACAATGGTTTTCTTTAACAAGATAGATGCATTAGTAGTATTACCAAATGCAATTAAAACGGCAGTACCAACAAACTCACTAATATACATTTGCGTTACGTCCATTGTTTTCACCTCATTGAGTTAACAGAGATTGTAATGCATGAGATGCAATGTCCATATCCTGTGCCACGGTACCACCGCTAATGCCGAGTCCACCAATCATTTTTCCATTAATCATGATTGGATATCCGCCACCAAAGGTGCAAATTTTACGGTTTACCATGGATTCTATGTTGAATAGATCGCCATCAGGCTGTGCGCTTTGATGTATTTCATGAGTTGCTGATTTAAGCGCCACTGCGGTGTACGCCTTTGCCTGTGCGATGTCGTTACTGATGAGCAATGCATCTGACATACGTTGGAAATACATTAATATACCGTTTGCATCTACTATAGATACAACGATAGGTACGCCTATGGACTGAGCGTAGTCCAATGCCGCTTGTGAAAGCTTCGTCATAATAGGCTCTAACTCTGTTCCAGTTGACATATCAATAACTCCACTTTCAGCAGTATGCTCTATATTACTTACGCATTGATTGCTTTCTGTCAGTATTTCCTCACGACTAGTTGCTACACGTTCTGAAACGCGTTCTACAATTGTTTCTACAAATTGTATATAGTCTTCCATGCGAGCCATGATATATAGAGCATCAGATAGTCGATTAATAAATTTACGAACCTCATCGCGAATGGGTTCTACAGAACCTAAGCTTATAAGCAATCGTTCACCACGACGACATATTGTGCGTGCCACGTGTAGCTCTGCAGCAGATAGATAATTTCCGCTTAATATAAAGCTATGTTGCTGTGGCAATCGCTTAGTATAGTCATCGATCATGTATTCCAGTTCGCTTATATCTTGTTGTGAAATTAGATTACTACTTTCACTTAGATTTTCCACATGAGGCGTGGCTATCTCCGCACATAAGCGGAATAGCTGATGTTGTAATGTGTGAAGCACATGTTTATTG
>CAUHTB010000092.1 GCA_959608595.1 uncultured Veillonella sp.
TTATATATTTTTCCAATCTTATTTAATAATTCCATTCTATCGCTAGTAGATAACAAATCATATTGGGGATTATACAATTTTTTGATGGGAATAGGATTCATTAATTTGATACTCCTTATTTTTATCTAGTACAAATATTCTTCACTATGCATTTACTCTATTTGCTTAAGTATTGCCTTAGGGTTTGATTTTCTAATGGCCCTCTCTAAACAACACGATTTTATATGGCTACAATTATATCATACCGTATTCTTTCACAGATCATAAGCCATTGTTAAGCACAAAAAAGGCACCTCCTTCGAGGTGCCTCTTTGTTATAGTTTATTGGAGAGTTGTATAGTATTAATCTAAGTCGTAGAAACCAGATGGTTTATCGCTTAAGTTAATAATGATATTTTTCATTTGAGTGTAGTGTTCAAGGATAACTTTGTGAGTTTCACGGCCGATACCAGATTGTTTGTAACCACCAAATGGTGCGCCTGCTGGAATGGAGTTATATGTATTTACCCACATACGACCTGTTTCGATTGCTCGAGCTACGCGGATTGCACGGTTAAGGTTTTGAGTGAATACGCCGCCGCCAAGACCGTATAAGCTGTCATTAGCTTGTTCGATCACTTCTTCTTCGCTGTGGAATTTAATTACAACAGCTACAGGGCCGAAGATTTCTTCGCGAGCTACGCGCATATCGTTTGTAGCGTCTACGATAAGCGTAGGTCTAATGAAGCAACCTTTACCAAGTTCACCGTCAGTAACGCGTACACCACCAGCTGCAACGCGAGCGCCTTCTTCTTTAGCAATTTCTACATAGCTAAGTACTTTCTCAACTTGTGCTTCGTAAATCAAAGCACCAAGTTGTGTAGATTCTTCCCAAGGTAAGCCAACTTTTACTTTATCAAATAAAGCGGAAAGTTCAGCTACAAATTTATCATAAATTGTATCTTGTACGAAGATACGGGAACCTGCGCAGCATACTTGACCTTGGTTGAAGAGGATACCGAGCATTGCCCCATCAAGAGCTTGTTTCCAGTTTGCATCTTCAAAGAAGATATTCGCAGATTTACCACCTAATTCCAATGTAGCAGGAATCAAGCGTTCAGATGCTGCTTTATATACATCAAGACCTACTTCTGTAGAGCCTGTGAAAGCAAGTTTACTGAAACCAGGATGATCAAGGATATATTGACCAGATTTAGAGCCTTTACCAGTTACGATATTCACAACCCCTGGAGGCAAGATTTCTTTTAAAATATCGCCTAATACTAAAAGGCTAAGGGATGTATGGCTAGAAGGTTTGATAACAACTGTACAACCTGCTGCAAGAGCTGGTGCCAATTTCCAAGCAGCCATTAGGAAAGGGAAGTTCCAAGGTACTACTTGACCTACAACGCCAATCGGTTCACGAACGATGAGGCTCAATGTATTTTCGTCAAATACTTGTGCGGAGCCTTCTTCAGAACGAAGTACGCCTGCGAAGTAACGGAAATGGTCAGCACCAAGTGGAATATCTACATTTAAAGTTTCACGGATTGGTTTACCATTGTCGTATGTTTCAACTTGTGCCAAGTACTCTTTGTGAGCATCAATAGCATCAGCAATTTTTAACAAGTAATCAACGCGATCTACTTGAGAAACAGTTTTCCAAGTTTTAAAAGCTTCTGTTGCAGCGTCTACCGCTTTATCAACATCGTCTTTCGTAGCCTCTGCACAGATAGCGAGTTGTTCGCCATTAGCAGGGTTATATACATTGAATTCAGCGCCGTCAGATGCAGCTACCCATTCATTATTAATTAAAAGTCCATATCTTTCTTTAAGGTTCAAGCTCATAGCATTACCTCCTATGTAGGAATATAGATTGAGGAAGATCTCCTCTGTAATTTCATCATACACTTTATATCTAAAATCTTCAATAAGGTATATCGTTTTCGATATATCCATTCCGCATTATTATACATAGTTTTAAGTTATACAGAAAAAACCGCACCCTCAAAATCCATAGAGAGTGCGGTTTTGTGTACAATGACTTTTAGTCAAGAGTATTTCTCAATAATATAATTCAATTGATACTAATTGTTTTGCCGACCACCATTGTTACGATTATTATTACGGTTATTGTTACGATTGTTATTTCGACGTTGTCCGTTGTTATTTCTATTTCGGTTGCCATCGTTATTCTTTGGTTTTTCTGGTTGTAATGCTTTTACAGATAAACCGATACGATTGCGTTTTACATCAACAGAAATAATTTGAGCTTCAATAATATCGCCTACGGCAAGTACATCAGATGGATGTTGTCGGCTGTTACAAAGTTCACTACGGTGCAAAAGACCATTCGTTTTAAGACCAAAATCTACGAAGGCACCAAAATCAACTACGTTGTGAACAGTACCTTTTACAACGGTACCAACCTTGATATCTTCAAGACTTACTACATGTTTTCTAGTAAGAGGTGCTGGCAAATCTTCACGAGGGTCACGACCTGGTTTTGCCAAAGCCCCTAAGATATCTCGTACTGTTGGTACACCTGCGTCCAGTTTTGCGGCCATTTTTTCGGCATCAACAAGCGGTAATTTCACTTGTAACGCTTCTAGTTGCGCTTTGTCTTGCAAATCTTTCAAGGTAAAACCTAATTCACCAATAATGCGTTCTGCCAATTCATAGGACTCTGGATGGACAGATGTATTATCTAGTGGATTTTTACCATGTTGCAAGCGAAGGAAACCGGCACATTGTGTAAATGCCGCAGGACCTAAGCGAGGTACTTTCAACAATTCTTTACGGCTTTTAAATACACCATTCTCTTGACGATATGCAACGATATTTTTAGCCACCGTGCTCGAGATGCCTGCAATATGTTGCAAAATAGCAGGCGATGCCGTATTGAGCTCTACCCCAACGTGGTTTACTACAGTTTCAACGACTTGATCTAAAGTATGCGTCAATTGCTTTTGGTTTACGTCATGTTGGTATTGACCTACACCGATAGATTTAGGATCAATCTTAACAGACTCAGCCAATGGATCTTGTACACGCCGTGCAATGGATACGGCACCGCGTATGGTTACGTCTAAATCTGGTAATTCATCGATAGCCAATTTAGAAGCAGAATATACAGATGCGCCTGCTTCATTGGTGATGATGTAATGGCAGTCTAACTTTTCCTCTTCAATCATGGTGGAAGCAAACTGCTCTGTTTCATAAGATGCAGTACCATTACCAATAGATAAGAGAGTAACCTTAAACTTACGGATTTTATCAGCCAATACCTTTTGCGCTTCTTTGCGAAGCTTTTCACTATTCGTTAAATAGTAGGCACCGTAATCTAGTACATTACCTTGTTGGTCGATGATAGCCATCTTACAACCTGTACGGTAACCAGGGTCAAGGCCCATGATAACGTGCCCTGCCAAAGGTGGCTGCAATAATAGGTTCTTAAGGTTTACACCGAATACCTTGATAGCTTGCTCATCCGCATTTTCCGTCAACTCATTGCGTATATCACGCTCTAGAGCAGGGAAAATTAGACGTTTGTACGCATCGGCTACTGCAGCCGTCTTATAGTCTGCGAAGATGGATTTTGGATTTTTCTCTAACTGTTGCACCATATAAGCAACATACGTATCACCTGGTACTGTAAGGGCTAATTTCAAAGCCCCTAATTTTTCACCGCGATTAACCGCCAAGATACGGTGAGACGGCATTTGACGAACCGGTTCAGCATATTCTGCGTATTGCAAGAACTGTTGTTGTACCTCTTCATCACCAGTCAACTCAGCTTGAATAAAGCCTTCGTTCCACATCTTTTTACGCAAATACGCACGGAAGTCTGCACTATCGCTGACAATTTCCGCTACGATATCAGAAGCACCTTGAATAGCGTCCTCTGGTGTGGGCACCTCTTCCGTTACAAAGTCTTTAGCAATCTCTAAAGGATCACCAGCGGTAACCGTATCGTTAAGGATCATGTCCGCCAACGGCTCCAACCCACGTTCACGGGCAATCATAGCACGTGTGCGTTTCTTAGGACGGTACGGTAAATAGAGATCCTCTAATTCTTGAAGCTTTGTGGCTGCTTCTAAGGACTTCATCAACTCGTCGGTCATCTTTTCTTGCTCTGTAATAGATGCAATGATTTCTTGGCGACGTGTTTCCAAGTTACGCAAGTATTTAATGCGTTCTTCAATGGTACGTAATTGCTCATCTTGCAATTCGCCGGTTACCTCTTTACGATAACGCGCAATAAATGGCACCGTATTGCCTTCGTCCAATAATTCTACGGCAGCTTGCACCTGCTTTGGCTTAACATTTAATTCACTACCAATAATGGCAAACATTCTTTCACTCATTTAGATGCCTTTCTGCGATAGGTTACAAAACGATGAGGATATTTGTTCTTTTCATCCACCACGCCGTCTACAACGGATTCAATGGTGAAAGCCTCCTCTGGGAACTCTGGGAAAAATGCATCCCCTTCAAATTCGTGGTCTACTTCTGTAATGTACATCGTATCCACGTAAGGCAAGAAAGCCTCGTATACTTGAGCACCGCCGATAACATAGGCCGCATCAAGAGCACGTGCAGCTTCTGCAGCTGCCTCAGGACTATGGAATATCTTAACCCCTTCTGGCGCATCAAAGCCCTTATCACGGGTAATCACCCAGTGCTCACGATTTGGCAACAAGAACGGCAAACTTTCAAAGGTCTTACGGCCCATAATGATGACATGACCTGTGGTTTTCTCTTTAAAGAATTTTAAATCATTCGGCAAGTGCCAAATCAAGGTATTATCTTTACCGATTACACGATTATGTGCTACGGCTACGATTAATGCTAACATACT
>CAUHTB010000093.1 GCA_959608595.1 uncultured Veillonella sp.
CTTATTTGCATAGTATACTTATGCTAATAAGGTTGTGCTTATTTGTTTTATAAATATGAGAGACGCAAAGAAGAGAGGTTTTTATGTTACGTAAAAGTTTACTACTGATGACGGCGATAGCTGCTTTCACCATGAATGTATGCGCTGTACAGATCGAAGTGCCGAAAGAACAACCACCTATGCCTGGGGCGGATGCGAGTATTCCTGCTAATGCGTATGAGAATTATCGGCATATTAATAAAGTTGCGGAGCAAGAGGCAGAGTCATATAGTCAGTTTGCAAAATCGAATCCTAAAAATCCGCCATCTACGCTTGATAAGCTAAATCTGGAACATCCTGGTTTTGCTAAGGCTTTGGAGCTTGCAGATTATTCGCAGTCTACAGTGGTATTGATTCATGAAGGGGATAAAAATATCAGATTATCCGTACCAAATGTTAGCTTCCGTGGTGATGTGATAGAAACTGAGCCTGGAAAATGGCCATTATTTGCTGTTCGTAGTCTCAGTTCGTTTTTAGTAGTAGGACCACCTCATGGTAAAGAGCTTAGTAAATATGCTGAAGGTGAAGGAAAATATACGTATCTAGGGTTGAGGAATGCATCTTGGAAGTTCATGTCAAACAATTCTCGTATAATGTATACGGAATTCACTCCGGATGATACAAAGACAACGTATGGAATTACCTATGGTGGCTGGGTTAATACAGAAGATCCATATCAAAACAAAGCACCTGAGGTGGTGATGAGTAATTATATTATTCCATCCATAGAGTCTTTATCTAGCTTGGATAATTATAGCCAAATTGAGCATTGGGGCAATTATAGCTATCGTATTCCTAAAACGGCTAAATTAATCAGTGAAACCGTTGAAGATGGGGTGTATGATGTGCGACTATATGAAGATACAGGAGCTAAAATACGGGTAATACGTAGCTCAATTAAGGACAAAAAGAAAGATGTAACGATTATTAAGATTCCAATACTATATTTTTTACATAAATATAATGATTTAGAAACACCTACACAATACGCAGTAGTATGGAATAATGGGATTGCAGGTTCTTTGGTTGATTCCTATAAACCTAATCGTGAATCCTATCTCCGTCATGTTGTGAGAGATTCTGTTTACGTTTATAGTTATCGTATTAATTATGATGAAAGTAAAACATCGTATACGCATAAGCAGCTAAGAGATATGATCGAATACGTAGGCTTTGATGATGCTGCAAGATTACGTAAAGATCCACAATGGCGAGAAGAAGGGACATATAAGGAGAGTCTTGAAAATAGTTCCATCTTTATTCCATGGTATATGGAATGGATTAAGCTATTGAGTAAATAAGCTGTATTTGACTGTTTAGTTTGAGAGAGGTTTTTATGGTTCAACGTATTTTAATGCTAGCCCTTGTGTTGCTGGCTTTCACCATGCCTACAGAGGCAATCACCTATCAAGAGTTGAAGACGTCACCACAGTTCAAGTTGGTTCATACTCGATTGATGAATGGTTCTATGGAGAGTGGTGGCTTGTATATCTATTTGAACACCTATTCCGTTGAGGCCCTTCGCTATGCACCGCCACAGTATTCCTTGCGTGGGACCTACTATGTAGTGATGGATACGTCTTATCAATCTACTATCGATGAGAGACAGCTCACCGTGGATTATGATACTAACTATTCGTTAGCGACCCTTATTCATTCGTCTCGTATAATGAATCCGAGTCCATCTATGATGGCTTTGATTGAGGCTAGTGAAAGTAAGTCTGGTTTAGCTATGACAGAGGTAGATGTGGCGAAGTATACCTTTGATGGGGCGACGAAGCCAATGCATTATGTGAATGATACGCGTAAGTTCCCACTTAATCGTAATAACACTATTATGTATGATATAGCGGATGCTATGTTTATGTCCGTGTATCAGCAGCATTTTGACGATATTGTGGTGCAGTGAGGTGGCTGATGAAACGCATATATTTACTTTCACTATGGTTATTAGCCTGCCTCGTATTGCCTATGAAAGGTCAAGCCGTATCACAGGCTGACTTATTAAACGCAGAGCGATTTGAGCACATCGATTCGAGTGCTGACTCTGGACGAGGGGATGGAAAATATTTGGACCTTTCATCTGTTAAGCCTGTAACGGCACCGAATGGTCATCGTCGTATCGAAGCGGTCATCTATGTTTCTATGCCTGCTGCTAATATGATTCAAGGACTTTCAGTACAATACGATTACCAAATGGATCGTTCTTTGCGCCATTTAATTAATGCTCATGATCAAGCTTTAAAACAAGGCAATAAGATACCGTATATCTCTATTTGGCG
Organism: uncultured Veillonella sp.; assembly: GCA_959608595.1. Taxonomy (GTDB): domain Bacteria; phylum Bacillota; class Negativicutes; order Veillonellales; family Veillonellaceae; genus Veillonella. Next base: position 2,322 of record CAUHTB010000093.1, read on the forward strand.
TACAAAACAAGGGAACTCAGGAATCACTGGAACTGTTAATGATGGTGGTACCTATTACAATAATGGGCAGAATCGCCAACAACGAATCTATGCAGAAAATCTAAAAGCTATGATTCTACCTGCCGAATTTGGTGATGAAAAATATAAATTGCCTAATTTGATGTATAAAAAAGCCTATGGTATTGCCTACGATGATGAGCCGTGATAGTTTATGAATAGTACTAGAATAGTTAAAGCCGTGGATAGACTTAAGTGGAGTACTAAACTTGTTTTAGGGCTCTTGTTAAAGCTTATACTTTTGCTTATTTGGGGAGTCTCTATTTGGGTTTTCTATCAATTACTCTATGATCGATATGTATTAGAAGCGTACCCATTAGGGCATTATCTTCCAGTATTGATATTTACCTTTGGGAATATTTGGATTTTGCCGTGGCTCATTTTGTGGTGTAAAAAACTATATCCAGCATTTGATAAACCTACTGTGTACTATAGAGTAAAAGCTTGGTTCATTTCTTTAAAAGAACGATCCCATGTAGGGGTGCTAATCTTTTATAGCATAGAGTTTCTTATAAAATTATGTTTGCTCATATACGGCACGATTATAATGCTAGCTTGTATTATTATAGGACCAGTGCTATTGGCAATCATTAGCATGATATGTCATCAGCTTTTAGACAGTATTATATAAAAATCACTAGTTTAAGTTGTTTATAAGTTAGCTGAGGAGAGAGAACATGAAAAGAAAGTATTTGATTACAGGGCTTGTTATAGGTCTGCAATTGGTAAGTGGCTATAGTTATATGGCAGATGCAAGTTGGCTGAGTAAAACTTGGGACCGTCTTGAAACAAATGCAGCAAAGCAGTCTTATGATTGGCCTAAAGCTGAGCAATACACTCATTATGCGGGTGGGCAAATTGTAGGGGATACCTTGCCAGAAGAGGATATGATGATTCTGGGGGTTTCTTTAGGCAATACATTTGATAGCGTGAAAGCTAGTCTAGGTCAACCAACTAAAGAGACGAGTAGAGGAATTACTTATGGTGGTGTTACATTTGGAAATTTAAAAATGGATGGCGTAGGGCCAATCGTTACATATATGATGATTGAGAATCGTGATGCCGTCACACATAGAGGTATTGCCGTAGGCGACTCTATGCGAAAGGTCCTTAATGTATATGGCAGACCTGATTTAGTGGATTCTAACAATCGATGGTTTTATGGGAAATATCGCTATCGGACTGATATTATGCACGGAATACAATTTGAACAAAAAGGCGATAAAGTCAGTAAAATTTTGATTTATAGATGATTATATTGGAATAACAGGCACAAAAAAGCTGAGCTATTTAGTTATAGAATTAGCTCAGCTTTTATTAGTTTATTCGTATATTTATATAATATAATACTTATTGTATCGTATATTAGTTCGTTCTATAATAGACTTAGGATAGTCAGATGAGGTTGGGCCTCTCTTCGTTTTTGAAGGGAGGGATAAGCCTATGAGTGATTATGAATTAATCATGCTCTTATTACAGGTAATAACTGTCGTTATTGCCTTTGGGGCATTAATAGCGCTTATTTGTCTTACAAAAGACAAATAGCCCTCCGTTGCCTAGTGTAACTAGATAACTGAAAGGCCATTTCTCAAAATCTTATGTTTTTCGAGATGCGCCTGACGTTACGACTCGTCTGACTATCTACTTATATTATAGGGATAAAGATATATATCGTCAAATTGAGATAAACCCATAAATACTAAATATATACAAAAAACTTATATATGCTGAATTATAAAATTATTAATTATAGGCACAGTCTTGTTTGCATAGTATACTTATGCTAATAAGGTTGTGCTTATTTTGTTGTAATGTGAGAGAAAAAAAGAGGGTTTTATGTTACGTAAAAGTATAATTATGATGGCACTAGCTACTGCTTTCACCATGAATGTAAGTGCTGTACAAATCGAAGTGCCAGCCGGACAGCCGCCTATGCCAGGTGCTGATGCGAGTATTCCTGCCAATGCGTATGAGAATTATCGGGCTGGTAGCTTGAGTAATGTGGGGGCTAGTGATGTTATAAAATTACATTCTGAATCTGATAAGCGTATGGAAATGTATAGAACTGACTGGGGACTAACACAAGATGAAGTCAATCAGATAGCAAGCGATTCTGAGAAGGTGATGGATTTGTTAGTTAATGAGTCTGCAGTTGTGTTGTTGCATGATGATCGTAATAACATCCGAGCATCTGTCCCTGGACTACTATTAGCAAGTAAATATTACCCAAAACGCAGTGATGGTGAACGTTTATCTATTGTAAGAGAGAATTCCATATTTTTTGCGATCGGTTCGAAACCAAATTATGATGATGCATTAGGTAAACTAAAATCGGAGCGAAAAGGGGAGTTCATATATCCTGGCATTTCACATGGTAAATGGGCTATTGATACAGAATCTTTTGGTGAAAATACGCCTGCTATAGTTGCCGTAGTTGGTTTAGATAATCAGCCAAATCAAG
>CAUHTB010000094.1 GCA_959608595.1 uncultured Veillonella sp.
GCAGACTCTTCACATTGAATACCAAAATCACCAGATTCATATAAATCATTTAAATGACGGCCTAAGGTCTTCCGATCGACGGATACCTCGTACCGCTCGGCTAATATACTGCGAATCTCCTCTTGAGATAAAGTATGATTAGCATCCGTTTCACTTTTCAGGATTTCTAGTATATATACTAGAACGGCCTTCTTAGATGCCATAAAAGTCTCCTTTTACAAATAATACAATAAAAACAACATTGTGACTAATACAATTTATAATATCATCCACAACACATCGGATGATGTTCACAAAAATACCCATACATAGTATACCATACTTTTCATATATGGTTCATTTATTTCTCATTAATTTTATCGATTTACTATACTTTTTTGGCAATATTAAATAACTAAATGTAATAATTATTAAAAAAGATTAAATTAAATTATATAAAACAAAAACCCATTACTACTTAATACACATAAATGTTATAAGTGTAATGGGTTTTACATTCATTCTGAAGATTATATGAATCACTAAAATATTATCTTAGAAATTTTAAAAGAATTACGAAAGACCATTGTTTTTCTTACTTCTAATAAAGCCTAATTGCTCCATACGCTTCGTCAATTCATTATAGAATGCTTCCGCCATGGCATTTTGGTGTTTACCAGTTTGGGCCTTATCAGCGCTAAAGAGAGAATCTTTAATCTTCTTAATCATCGTAGACTTGGCTTTAGGCTTATTCAATAATTCCATGAACAATAAATCTTCTTCAGAAATATCACCAATAGCGTCATTGAACATATTTGCACCATAAATATATTCACTACCACCATCAGCAATAGCTTTTACAAAGTTTGTAAAACGAGCTGGTACATAGGATAAGCCCTCCATATATTCCTGTTTATCAGGGAATGTTTTATAGAATCGAATACCACCGCGTACCATATGTTCAACGATAGCTTTATATAAACTACATACAGCTGGTTCTAAGTCATCTTCAGATGCATTAGCAGTATCATGAGCAGCTTTTAAAATGGCAAGGGCTTCGATCATATTGAAAGTGCCACCATCTTTAATGAGCGCTTTGAATGTATCTCGTACAAGCTCATTTTCAAACATTTCTAATGCTTCTTCATCAAAGAGGATTTGGAATACAAAACTATTTACGATAGACCGTACAGGTACTGTATTCACCTTATCTGGATTAGCTACATCATAGCTAATATCCTTTGCAGCACTTTCTTTACAAATAATAGACTTGCGGAATGTTGTATCAAGCATAAAGTCTAAGTATTGTTCTTGATCCGCTTGGCTATTAGGAGCCAATTTTTCAAGTTTATCGGCAATGCTGTCATCATAGGTACGAACCATGGATAATGTTAAATCAGCATCACATACATATGTAAGATTGTGAGCTTTTAAATGATCATTGAATTGATAGAAGTAACATGGATCATTATGAGGTTCTAAATGGTCATGACCTACATAATAATCATCCTTTTGCATAACGGAACGCAAGGCACCTAAGAATTTGCTATTACGCTCTTTAAGGTTATCATAATTAAGAATTTGAGCACCTACTAGGCTACCTACAGTTTTACCACGTAATACCTTTTCCTTATGAGTCAACTCATCATAACCACGATTAGCAAATAGCATAAGTTGACGAACCTCTTCCATCGTATGCCAACCTGGGTATGTATTATAGGATACATATGCAATGCCATTATCAGCCAAATGATGGGATATAATATCAAGCAACTTATCCTTCATTTCATCGCTAATCCAAGAGTAAAAACCATGGGCAATAATGTAATCAAAGTTTCCTAAGGATTCATCAAAGTTCAAAATATCCCCTTGTAATAGAGATACATTTTCTAACTTGGCATCACTAATAATTTTGTTACCCTTCTCTACTTGATCTTGGGAAAGCTCAATACCTACAAATGTTGCTTCTGGATTATGCACAGCTTGAGAAATAATATTTCCCCCATACGTAGCACCTAATTCAAGTACACGTGCTGTTTTAGCCGTTGGTGGCTTAAGACCTACAAGTGTACCATACGCTTCCAAATAGGCAGGTGTAGTAAAAGGAAATGGATAGGATTTATAGCCTAACTCTTTATATATTGTTTGTTGCATATCGTCTGTTGCGATCTGTTGATTATCCTTAGCCATAAGCACCTCTATATTACAATTAAAATTACCTAGTTAAATCTTAATGTATCAATGCAATATACTTACGTATAACTGCATAACTATCTAATATTATACCAAATTCCTAGTATATTACCTATTGTGAAAGCATTAGTAATTCAGAAACTAGCTATTCAAGAAATAACCGCATTAATTTAAGATACAATAAAATAAATTCCACATATAGTTAACTATATTATATACAAAAGAGGCACCCTCGAAAGGGTGCCTCTTATTAGATCTTAGTCGTTAAATAACGAATTATTTTACGTCTTCGAAACCTTTTTGTAAGCGAACATAGCTTAACCGACGATCTTTAGCGTCTTGTTCAGTTTTAGCGAACAATTCTTCTGCAACATCTGGAGCTGCTTTAGCCAAGGATGCGTAACGAACTTCACCTTTAAGGAAGTCTTGGAAGTTTTCAGTTGGTTCTTTGGAATCCAAGGAGAATGGATTTTTACCTTCTTCTTTAAGTTGAGGGTTGTATCTGTAAAGATCCCAGTAACCAGCTGCAACTGCTTTACGTTGTTCTTCTTGAGCTTTACCCATACCAGCTTTGATACCATGGTTGATACATGGGCTGTAAGCGATGATCAAGGAAGGACCTGGATATGCTTCAGCTTCTGCAACAGCTTTCATCAATTGGTTTTTATCTGCACCCATAGCTACTTGTGCTACGTATACATAACCATAAGACATAGCCATCATGCCAAGGTCTTTTTTCTTAGTACGTTTACCAGAAGCTGCGAATTGAGCAACTGCTGCGATATTAGTGGATTTGGAAGCTTGACCACCAGTATTGGAGTATACTTCAGTATCGAATACGAAGATGTTGATGTCTTCGCCAGAAGCTAATACATGGTCAACACCACCGAAGCCGATATCGTATGCCCAACCGTCACCACCGAAGATCCAGTGGGAACGTTTGATCAAGAATTGTTTTTTCTCAAGAATTTCTTTCAATTCTGGAGTTGTAGCACCTTCAGCTTCGATAGCTGCTACTAAACGTTCGGAACGTTGACGAGTTGCTGCACCAAGGTTAGCAAATTCAATCCATTGTTCCAAAGCTTCTTTCAATTCGCCTGTAGCAGTTTCTACAGCTTTAGAAGCTAATTCTACTAATTGTTGACGAATTTTCTTAACGCCGATGTACATACCATAACCATACTCAGCATTATCTTCGAACAAGGAGTTTGCCCAAGAAGGACCTTGACCTTGTTGGTTAGTTGTGTATGGAGATGCAGGCATGGAAGCACCCCAGATGGAGGAACAACCAGTTGCATTGGCAATCATCATACGGTCACCGAACAATTGAGTTAACAATTTAGCGTAAGGAGTTTCACCACAACCTGCGCAAGCACCGGAGAATTCGAACAATGGTTGTTCAAATTGGGAACCTTTAACAGTTTCCTTCTTCATAGGGTTTTCTTTTACAGGAAGGTTAACACCATAGTTCCAAGCTTCAGCTTGTTCGATTTCAGTATCGATGGATGTCATCACGATAGCTTTGCCCTTAGGAGCTGGACAGATATCAACACAGTTACCGCAACCCAAGCAATCTAATGGGGATACTGCGATACGGAATTGAAGGTCTTTAGCGCCCAATGCAGGGATTGTATCGAAATGTTCTGGAGCTGCAGCCACTTCTGCTTCAGTTGCCAAGATTGGACGAATTGTAGCATGTGGACATACGAAGGAACATTGGTTACATTGAATACAGTTTTCAGGCAACCATTTTGGAACGAACAATGCAGGACCGCGTTTTTCGAATTTAGCAGTACCAGCAGGTAATGTACCATCTTCGTAACCAGCGAATGTGGATACAGGAAGATCATAACCAGCTTGTGCATTGATTGGTTGTGCAATGTTTTGAACGAAGGATGGGCAAGATTCGCAACCAGGTTTAACTGCGTGGCCACCTTCATCAACAGCGTTTTTCCAGTCAGCAGGAACATCTACTTTTACCAAAGCGTTAACACCTTGATCGATAGCAGCGTTGTTCATGTCAACGATATTTTGACCTTTTTTACCGTAAGAAGTTACTACGGATTCTTTAAGGTATTTAACAGCATCATCTACAGGGATGATTTCAGTCAATTTGAAGAATGCAGCTTGAGTTACCATGTTGATACGGCCGCCCAAACCGATTTCAGAAGCGATTTTCGCAGCGTTGATGATGTAGAAGTTCAATTCTTTTTCTGCGATTTGACGACGTAATTTAGCAGGTAAATGTTCGTTCAATTCTTCAGGAGACCAAGTACAGTTCAACAAGAATGTACCGCCTTTTTTGATACCGCGGATCAAGTCGTATTCATGTACGTAAGATTGACGGTGACATGCTACGAATTGAGGTTCAGTTACCAAGTATGGCAAGTTGATTGGGTTTTTACCAAAACGAAGGTGAGACATTGTTACGCCACCAGATTTTTTGGAGTCGTAGTCGAAATATGCTTGAGCATACATATCAGTGTGGTCACCGATGATTTTGATAGCGGATTTATTCGCACCTACAGTACCGTCAGAACCGAAGCCCCAGAATTTACATTCAGTCAAACCAGGAGTTTCAATTTCTACGCCTTCAGCACGATCCAAGGACAAGAATGTAACATCATCATTGATACCCAATGTGAAGAATTTCTTGCC
>CAUHTB010000095.1 GCA_959608595.1 uncultured Veillonella sp.
GGTGGTATAGCAACAGCGTTTAAAAACTACGTTGCTCTACTAAAAGATAATTCTTTCTTAGGCCAGACTCTAGTTCAGCTATTCGCCTTTGGTGGTTTCTTTGCCTATATTTCGGGTTCATCCTTTGTATATCAAAATATATTCAATTTATCTGCACAAGAGTTTAGTTATATGTTCGGGATTAATAGTTGCGGTATTATCCTCGCTAGCGTAATCAGTGCCAAAGTAAGTAATGTTGTAAAAATAAAAACTATTTTACATACTAGTCTATTACAATTAACGATTGGTTCTATCCTATTCCTTTGTGCAATGTATTTTAATTGGTCCTTTATTATAACTAGTGTCATTCTGTTCTTTACAGTTTGTACCGTATCTGTATTTGGATCAACAGGGTTCTCTATGGCAATGGCGAAATATGGACACCAAGCAGGTAGCGCCTCTGCTATTTTAGGATTTGCAGGCATGTTTTCAGCCGGGTTTGTATCGCCATTAGTTGGTATTGGTGGAAGCCATACTGGCATCCCTATGGGGATTGTTATGGTTGTATGTGCAGTATTAGCATTAGTATGCTTCTATACCATGATTAAAGAAGATTAATTAATTTCATAAAAAAGCGTCCCTGATATGTACCCCCTTTACTGGTTGTCCAGTAAAGGGGGTACATATCACTAGGGACGCTTTTTTTATATTCAGTAATTATATAATTGACTATTACATTATCATTCAAACATTGTTGCTAACAACAATTTCAATCGATTTGCTTGGTTTACCGCACTTGAACCTGGGTCATAATCGATGGCTGCAATGCGCACATCAGGATATGCCTCAGACAATGTTTTTACCATGCCTTTACCACTAACGTGGTTAGGTAAGCAGCCAAATGGTTGCAAGCAAACTACTTGTTTCGCACCTTTTTCGATAAGATCAATCATATCACCTGTAAGGAACCAACCTTCACCGCATTGATTGCCAAGGTCAATATAATGAGCCGCTTCTTTTGCAACCTTCGTCATCCGTTGTAATGGATCAAAATGCTTAGATGCTGCAACGGCTTTTGCATATGGCAAGCGGTATAATTCTAACGCTTCGCGAGCCAAGGATCCAAAGAATCCGGAAAGCCATGTACCATCAAGGTGTTTAGCACGATATGTACTGTCCATTGCGCAGTACAAGAAGAAGTCTAATAAACCAGATGTAACAACTTCGCCACCTTCTTTTTCAATGAGTTCATTGATATGGTTGTTAGCACTTGGATGGAATTTAACGTAAATTTCCCCTACGACGCCAACGCGAGGTTTTTGTACATCTTTATTGACCGGCAAGTTATCAAAGTCATGAATGATTTCTTTGATGTACTTATTATACTGACGAAGGCTGGCAGATGTAATGTTTTCACGTAATTTTTTAATCCAGTAATCACATAATGCATCTGTAGAGCCTGGGTTAGTTTCGTAAGGACGTGTAGCCAATACGCATTGCATGAGGGCATCACCGTAAACAACGGCTTGAATCATGCGATGCAAGAAACCTTTTGTCAATTTGAAACCTGGTTGACGTTCCATATCGCTTGCATTAAGAGATAGGATTGGTACTTGCTTCATACCAGCATCGATTAAAGCCTTACGCAAGTAACCGATATAGTTTGTAGCACGGCACCCACCACCTGTTTGAGAGATGATAACAGCTGTTTTATCGATATCATATTTACCAGATAATAGTGCAGACATGAGCTGACCTACAACGATAATCGCTGGGTAACATGCATCATTATTGATGTATTTTAAGCCCACTTCAATGTCGTCACGCGTTGGTGCTGGCAACATTTCAAAGTTATAGCCTTCGTTTTTGAGGACTGGATCTAAGAGGCTAAAATGCAATGGTGACATTTGTGGCACCAAGATTTTATAGGTCTTACGCATTTCCTCTGTGAACACAACGCGATTATAATCGTAGGTTGGCAATTGTTCTTCCACCACTTCTGGTGCCTCTGGATTGTGATGACGACGCAAGCTACGTTCCATTACAGATTGCAAGGAACGCAAACGAATCGTTACAGCCCCAAGGTTTGTACCTTCGTCAATTTTGAGTAAGGTATGAATCTTATGGTTTGCTGAAAGTATATCTTTTACTTGATCCGCTACGATAGAATCGAGACCACAACCAAAGGAGTTGAGCTCAACAATTTGGAAGCCTTCTGTTCTACTTACAAATTCAGCAGCGCGGTATAGACGGCTATGGTAGGACCATTGGTCTACAACACGTAGATGCTTGATTTCATTACCAAGTGGCGCAACGCCATCTTCTGTAAGAACAGCCATACCAAGGGATGTAATAAGCTCTGGGATACCGTGATTAATACCGGAGTCCAAATGGTATGGACGGCCAGCCAATACGATAGTAGGAATTTGTTCTGCTACGAGGCGAGATACTGTTTTCTTTGTCGTTTCACGGTAAGAAGCCTTACAATTTTCTTGTTCTTCCCACGCTTTTTCAACAGCGTTAGCAATATCTTTCTTCTTGAGATTCAAGAAGTCCAATGCTTTCACAAGAGCAGGAACAAGAGATTTCTTATCAGCTAATGGCAAGAATGGTGCGTGGAATGGTGTATCCCCTAGAACCTCCTGCATGTTGTTTTTGATAAGTTCTGGATAGGAAATAACCATTGGACAATGGTAATTATTGTCGCGGCTAAATTCCTTAGGGCCATGTTGAATACAAGGGTACCAAACAAAGTCTACTTGTGCATTCGCAAGGTCACGAATATGACCATGTACCGCTTTTGCTGGGTAGCAAGCTGTATCGGATGGAATCGTATCAATAGCCTTGTTGTATTGTTCCTTTGTAGTGTAATCGGAAAGGATTACTTCATAGCCAAGTGTATTAAAGAATGTAAACCAGAATGGGAAATCCTCATACATATTGAGGACGCGAGGAATACCTACGCGCATTTTACCTTCGAACTCTGGAATATTTTTCTTCAAATAATAGTCGAAATAACGACGCAATTTAACGTCTACTAAGTTAGGAACTGCTTTGCGTTCCTCTTGAATCATACCGCCCGCACCGCGATCACAACGGTTACCCGTTACGTAAGTACGACCATCAGAGAAAGCATTGATGGTAAGCATACAATTATTGGAGCAAAGTCCACAATTGCGCATTGTCGTAGATACTTGTAAGGAGTTAAGACCATTACTATCGAGCAAAGTACTTTTTTCCTTTTGTAACTCTTCTGCCGTTTCAGCTGCAAGAAGGGCCATACCATAAGCACCCATCAAGCCAGATACGTCAGGACGAATTACTTCTACGCCCATCAATTTCTCGAAGGCACGCAATACGGATTCATTGTAGAATGTACCGCCTTGTACAACGATATGATCACCCAATTCTTTAGGGTCTTTCACCTTAAGAACCTTATAAAGGGCATTTTTAATAACAGAGTAAGCAAGACCTGCCGCGATATCTTGTACCGTAGCACCTTCTTTTTGAGCCTGCTTAACCTTAGAGTTCATAAATACAGTACAACGAGAACCCAAGTCGATTGGCAAGGATGCCAATAAACCTTCCTTCGCAAATTGATCGATTGGAATGCGTAGACCGGATGCGAATGTATCGATGAAGGAGCCGCAACCAGAGGAGCACGCTTCATTCAATACGATATCTTCAATATAGCCATCACGAACCTTACAGCATTTCATATCTTGACCGCCGATGTCCAAGATAAAGGATACATCAGGGCAGAAGTAACGAGCTGCACGATAGTGAGCCATTGTTTCTACTTCGCCAATATCGATGCCAAGGGCGCGTTTGAGGAATGCCTCGCCGTAACCAGTTACACCAGAATGCGCAATATACGCGCCTTTTGGTAACAGTTCATAAATCTTCTCGATCATTTCACGAGATTTTTCTAATGGTTTACCATGGTTAGGACCATAGTGAGAGAATATGATTTCCTTATTACTATTGATGAGAACTACCTTAAGAGTGGTAGAACCAGCATCAATACCAAGGTAACAAGGACCTTGCGCATCTTTAATATTCGCCTTTGGCGTTACTGCCTTAGCGTGACGAGCGCGGAATTCTTCTAATTCTTGTTCATTTTTAAATAGAGGTTCTACACGATCTGTAGCCTCCATAGGAATACCGATGAGGGCACCAATTTCTTTTGTTAATTGACCAACCGTAATCTCACGACAGTCTTCTTTCATCAAAGCCGCCCCTAAGGCGATGAATAATTCACCGTTTTCAGGGATAATGCGATGCACTTCATCTAGTTCTAAGGTATCGCAGAAACATTGACGAAGTTCGGACAAGAATGTCAACGGACCACCAAGGAATGCTACATTACCTTCGATTTTATGACCGCATGCAAGGCCAGCAATTGTTTGGTTTACAATCGCTTGAAATACGGATTTTGCAATATTTTCATGAGATGCGCCTTGGTTTAACAAAGCTTGTACGTCTGTCTTAGCAAATACGCCACAGCGAGCTGCAATTGGATAAATCGTATCAGCATTCATAGCCAATTGGTTAAGACCAGATGCATCCGTTTGCAATAAAGTCGCCATTTGGTCGATGAAAGCACCTGTACCACCTGCACAAGAACCATTCATACGGTGTTCTGCCGTTTGACCTAAATAGGTTACCTTCGCATCTTCACCACCAAGTTCGATGATAACATCGGTTTCTGGATACAACGCTTTTACAGCACGTGTTTCAGCAATAACCTCTTGCACGAATGGAATGCGTACCTTTTCAGCCATCGCCATACCACCAGAACCGGTAATACATACATGAACTTGATCATTTTCATAGCCCACTTGAGCCTCT
>CAUHTB010000096.1 GCA_959608595.1 uncultured Veillonella sp.
CCTCAGGAATATAAGAGGGTGAAAGGAGGTGATACGATGGCTAACATTAAACGCACTAAATTGGTGTTGCGTTTTAACATCGGCACCGAAGATGCGCCGAAGTACAAAGACGTAACCTATGCTCGTGTTGCAGAAGAAGCGTCCGACGATAATGTAAAAACCGTTGGTAATGCGCTGGCAGCATTGTATGACCACAGCTTGTCCGACGTGGTCCGCGTCAATGAAGTATCCTTAGGACATTAATTGAATCTCATCTATTCGTTTTTTAGGTGATCCAAACACATCTTAAATTGCTGATTTCATACATCCTTACATGGTCGTAAAAGGGTGTAGCAATCGCAAGTCCACACATTCCCATCCTTATTGATATGAATTGTAGATAGATATATTTAATCTAAGTGTAATTAGTGTAATTACAGAATTTCAGAATTACAGAGACCATCCTATACTATCTATATTCGAGAACTTGTTTATGAAACGTGAAAGGAGGCGCCCACATGGCGGAAAAACGCGTTGTATATCTTACATTTTCTACGGTCGGTGGTAAAAGCACATCAGTCACAATTAGTGCTCCTCGTGCTGGAATTACTTTACAAGATGCTAAAACAGCGGCTAATGCGCTAGTAGCTAACAAGGTAATCCTTGGTTCTGGTGATGCAGAACTTGCTGCATTTACTACGGCTCGTGAAGTAACAACTCAAACTACTGAATTGCAATAATCGTATACAGTTAAATGGTAAAAAGGCTTTCACCTGTGGTGAGGGCCTTTTTATTATGGTAAAATATAAGATATACCGAATAGGTATGGTAATAATGAAAATACTATGCCCAAAAATTTGTGCATAATGGACCCGGATAGTGATTAAAAAGGGGTAAAACAGTGGAATATATTATTTCATTTATGGAAACGTATGGCTATGGAGCCATGTTTATTGCAATGGTTTTGGAAAATGCTAACATTCCTATTCCTAGTGAAATCGTCTTAGGTTTTGCAGGATATCTGATTGCTCAGGGCATATTTGATTTACATACGACTATGGTTGTAGGTATTTTAGCAGGGATTGTAGGCTCTATATTATCCTACTGGATGGGTGAGTATGGCGGACGTCCATTTCTTTTGAAATACGGCAAATACATATTCTTTAATGAACATAAATTTGAACTCGCTGAAAAGATGTTTAATAAGTATGGTGGCGCCGCGGTGTTCTTTGGCCGTTTGTTGCCAGGTGTTCGTACATTTATTTCTTTCCCAGCTGGCATGGCTCGTTATCCTATGTGGCATTTTGTCATTTGGACTGTACTAGGTACGATTCCTTGGACAATCCTTCTTGTTTACTTGGGTAAAGTGCTCGGTGAAAATTGGAAGGATCTTATCCAATACAATCATGAATTCTTGATTGTTATGATTGTTGTATTCGTTATTATAGCGGCTGTATTGGGCTTTAAATACTATCGCAATCGCCGATAAGGAGGCCCTTATGAAACTTTCACGATTAACGCCAGTCGTATTTATTGTATGGCTTGTTTTTTATCTGTTTGGCAATAATATGTTGCCTGTTACGGATCCTGTGGAATCTAACTATGCGTTAACTGCTAAGGAAATGGTTCTCTCCGGAGATTGGTTGTCACCTCAAATTTACGGCACCTATTGGTACGATAAACCGATTATGATTTATTGGCTCATTGCCCTTGGATTTAAAATCTTTGGTATCGCCGATTGGGTGGTTCGTTTACCAAGTGCTATCTTTGGTGCTTTATCTGTAGCGACTATGTACCAATCGATGCGTACTATGAGCGGCAAGTGGGCCCTAGGCTTAATTGGGGCCGGTGTTCTTGGTACATCCCTCATGTTCTGGACCGTAGCTCATGGAGTTATTACGGACATGGTGCTACTTTATACGACGATCATGGTCATGATTTATTCCTATAAGGGGATGGTGGAACAGAAACCACATGCTATGATTGTGGCCTATATCTTTGCAGCCCTCGGGGTGCTCACCAAGGGGCCTGTAGCACTTGTCTTGCCGGGGATGATTTTACTCGTCTTTGCCGGTATCAATCGTTCTTGGTCGATGGTGAAAGCTATCTTTGATTGGCGTGGCATTCTTGCCTTTTGTGTAGTCTGCTTGCCGTGGTATGTGTATATGTACAGCGTTCACGGGCAAGATTTTATCAATGGCTTTTTAGGGCTTCACAATGTAACACGGGCAACACAATCTGAACATCCTGAAGATAATGTATGGTGGTATTATATCGCCATCTTCCTAGGTGCTTCTTTGCCGTGGACTGGTGCCGTTATTTACGGTATGATTGATGGCTTTAAACAACGACATACTGGCTTTATCTATAACATGACTTGGGGCGTAGGTATCGTTTTATTCTATACCTTAATGGCTACAAAATATCCTTTATATACATTTGTGAGCTTAGTTCCCTTTAGTGCTATCGGCGCTATGGGCGTTATGAAGATTATACGTAAAGGTAAATCTAGAGCTGTTAAATGGGTCATTATGGGACCTACCTTACTCTTATGGATTGCTTATGTAGCGGGATCATTCTTTGCTCCATGGGGCTTTTATTTCTTGCTCTATGTTGTGGTGGCCATAGCCGTACTCCTGTTATTCCACGCATGGTATACGAAAAAAGGGTATCGCCTTGTTAGTGTCATTGTTCTAGGTACGATGGTTATTTCTTCCATTGTTGTGGTAGAAGGGTTAGAACCATTTGTAAAACAGCGTAGTAATATCGATGTAGTGCCTGTGGTAGATTCCTATGATGGGGATATCTATTACTACAACGGGTACAGTACATCTGCTGTGTACTATACAGGTCATAAGATTATTAAAATCAACGGTGATGAAAGTCGCTGGGATGATCGAGATAAAATTAAAAAACGCAGTGCCGAGTGGTCAAAGAAATATCTTATGGAACAAGTTAACGAAGAGGAATTTAACAAGATAATCGCCTCTGGTAAACCTCTAATGCTCATCGTTCCAAAAGGTGAAATCAAGCACTTCCGTCAGTCTACTATCTATCCAAATGTATCTGAGTCTAGCGAAGCTGGTACAGCGGAAGTATATATACTAAATAAAAAGACACTGTTTTAAGTGATCTTCATATACAATCTAATAATAAGTGAAAAACATTAAAGCTGAAAATATTAAAGCTGATAGCAGGTAGTATCCAATGGATATTACCTGCTTTTTTGTTTAGTGATAGAGTATTTGTTTATACTATGGCTAAAGATGGAGTGCTAAATCGTTTTGTAGATATAGTAGTTCATATACTTAGACTACTATACTTAGACTGCTATATTTATTTGGATTTATTTGGTCTATATTGATGTGTTTCGCACCTAAATAATAATACCTACAATATTACTGTGTTTTATTGACATAATTAATACATATTGATATAGTAGGGTATAAATAAGTTTAGAAGACAAGGTGTTCTAGAACCAGACTTCATCTAGGTTTTAGAAAAGTGTGAAAAATGACATGTGTCAAAAACGCCCCTTGTTATGAGGTAGAAAGAGGGGAAGTTATGAAGAAAACTTGGTATTTAATCATTGCGGCGATACTCTTGGTTATTGGTTGTGTTACTTATGGCTATCATGAGCACAATAAACCAAAGACGGCACAGGAATTAAAGACAGTACGGGTAGCGTATTTACCAATTACCCATGCATTGCCAGTATTTGCCACAAAGGAACTAGAAACAGCAGATGGTCCCGTTCATGTAGAACTTGTTAAGTATGGATCTTGGCCGGAGCTTATGGACGCACTCAATACCGGTAAGGTAGATGCTGCGGCCGTTCTTGTTGAGCTTGCTGTAAAAGCTCGCGAGCAAGGTATCGATGTGCGTGCTGCAGCACTAGGTCATACAGAAGGTAATATCATCATCGTCAATAACGATATTAACTCTGTACAAGACTTGAAAGGCAAATCCTTCGCGATCCCGCATAAACAATCTACACAAAAAATTCTCGTGGATTGCATGCTAGAGAATGCTGGTCTTACCGAAAAAGATGTGCAAATCGTTGAAATGAGTCCTCCTGAAATGCCATCTGCCCTATCTGTAGGCCAAATTGCAGGCTATAGCGTAGCTGAGCCATTTGGATCTCTTGCATTAGAGATGGGAAATGGCAAAGTTTTTGAAGATCCTGACCACTTATGGCATGACAATATTTGCTGTGCCCTCGTGTTTAATGGTCAATTCGTCGACGAACATCACGACTTGGCAAAAGCTTTTACCAAGGCCTATCTTGATGCCGGTAAATACCTAGATGAGCATCCAGAAGCACAAAAAGAGATTTCCTTAAAATATATGAAGTTTAAGGATCCAGTTATTGAGCGCTCTTTACAGGTGATTGGGTTTAGAGATTTAGCCCTTACAGAGGAGCGTTATAATGCACTCGTGCATCATATGACGCATATTGATTTAATCAAAAAAGTGCCGAGTTATTCAGAGTTTGTAGATACATCGTTGTTACCATAGGAGGGGGACCATGAAGAAATATACATATGTGCCGGGCTCATTTATCGCAGCTTGGCTAATTTGGGAGTTAATCGTTCGTCTGGGCGGTTTTAACGAAGCCTTATTTCCAACGCCATATAAGGTATTGCTCGGCTTTGGAGAACTCATTGGAGACGGTGTTCTCTTTAAGGATATTGCAGACAGTTTAGTACGCTTCTTCATGGGTTACATCATTTCCGTTGTAGCCGGCGTATTCTTCGGCCTTATCTTGGGTTGGTATAAGGGGATTTGGAACTACATCAATCCAATCGTTCAAGTCATTCGACCAA
>CAUHTB010000097.1 GCA_959608595.1 uncultured Veillonella sp.
GCCTGAGTTTTTAGATACCCATAAGCAGCTCATAGGATCTACCTATATTCTGCATATCAATGGTCGACATCGCCAACTCATGCGCTCTGCTATGGCCGTTGCAAAAGAGGTAGGCACTATTATTTCTTTAGATGGTGGTGCTCAGCGTTACGATGAAGACATGAAGCCTATTACTGAAGCCAGTCATATCGTTATCGTAGCTCGTGATTATGCTGAAAAATATACGGGTACAACTAATTTAGAAGAGGTTTGTCGTATCATTCATGAACGAGGTGCATGTATTGCAGGTGTTACAGATGGTGCTAATGGTAGTTATTTTGTATGGCCTGATGGAACATTTTATCGATGTGAACCATTTACTCAATCTACCGTAGTAGATACAACGGGGGCTGGGGATAGTTTTCATGGGGCTTTTTTAGCTAATTTAGTGCATACAATTAATCATATGAAGGGGCAAGACACAACTTCGACGACTAAGCATGACCGTGCATCTATACATGCTGTAGAGTTGCTCAAAGCTTGTGCACATTCCGATTTAGAGAAGGCCGCTATTTTTGCATCTGCAGTAGCTTCTTTAAATACACAAGGCATAGGCGGGCGCAGCCCACTACCAACGTTAAAGTCAGTGCAGGAACTAATAGGATAGGACTATGGTTATGTGGCAAAATACTTCAAAAAATCAAGTTCAGCAATATATGCAACAAAATCCTTATCGCCTATTAGCCCTTAGCTTTTTTGCTACCATGACTATAGGGACGATATTACTCATGTTGCCCATATCACATGCTCAAGGCCTTAGTACAACGCTTGTAGATGCAGCTTTTACCGCAGTATCTTGTGTTTCTGTAACTGGATTGTCAACAGTAGATACCTATCATCATTGGTCCTTGTTTGGCAAAATCGTCATGGTAATCCTTATCCAATTAGGTGGTTTAGGGATTGTTTCCTTTACCACTATTATTGCTCTAGTATTAGGGCGACGGGTAGGTCTGAAAAATCGCGTGCTTTTGTCAGAAGATGTAGGGCAAGATGGCATGAAAGGGCTTCTACACATTACGAAGAAGCTAACCATTTATACCTTTTGTGTCGAAATAATTGGGGGTATTATCTATACCATTCAGCTATATCCCTATATTGGTGATGCTGCTTTATATACGGGGATTATGCAATCTATTTCCAGCTTTTGTAATGCAGGATTTATATTCTTTGATAATGATCTACCTTATGCTATGGTGGGCGATGTATTATTTAATATGAATACAATGGCCCTTATTGTAATAGGTGGTTTTGGGTATCTCGCAACTTTTGATATTTGGTCGCATCGCAAGCTACGACGATTTGTAGATTTAAAACTACATACAAAAATAATGTTAGTTGGTACAACGGCGCTCATCCTTTTAGGGACTATTATTTTCTTGGGGGTTGAGTGGGCGAATCCCAAAACGTTTGGTCCTTTACCTATATGGAACAAGATCATGGCATCTTTGTTTCAATCGATTACACCTCGTACAGCGGGGATTGCAACTGTAGATTATAATGATTTACATCCAATTACACTGTTTATTACCATCATTTTTATGTTTATTGGGGCAGGTCCTAACTCTACAGGGGGCGGTGTTAAGATTAGTACTATTGCCGTCGCTTTTCTAGCATCGCGTACATTATTTAATAACCGTTCTGATACAGAGGTTTTTGAACGTCGTATCTCGTTGATTACTGTACTTAAGGCAAATGGGATAATCTTTTTATCTATCCTTTTTGTTTTATTTGCTACTTGTTATTTGGCTTGGGATGAGCCATATGACTTTATTCGACTGCTTTTTGAGGTAACTTCTGCCTTTGGGACCGTAGGTCTTACAACGGGTATTACACCTAATTTATCTGAAAGTAGTAAATGGGTGTTAATGCTTGTTATGTTTACAGGTCGTGTAGGGGTTATGACTGTTATTGGTACTTGGGCGCTAAGAACGGCACCGACTAAACCAATTAGCTATGCTGAAGAGCGTGTATTGTTATAAAATAGATTAGATTGAATATAAAAGGGGGCATATATGAAACATAAAACGATAGCAGTAATAGGTCTTGGTCAATTTGGTGGCACTGTTGCCAAGATGTTAGCTTCCATGGAGCATGAGGTATTAGGTGTAGATATTGATCCAGAAGTTGTACAGAAAATTTCGCCATTTATAACACATGCTATAGTTGCAGATACAACTGATGAAGAGGCAATCAAAGAATTGGCCCTAAGCCAGTTTGATATGGTTATTGTGGCTATAGGTGGAAATCTTCAAGCTAATTTAATGACAGCTATGCTTCTTAAAGAATTAAATGCACCTAAAATTGTGGCCAAGGCTGAAAATAATATACAAGGCAAAATGCTTCATAAAATAGGTGTAGATCAAGTGATTTACCCTGAATACGATATGGCATTACGCCTCGTACAGTTTTTAACTAGAGACCATGTGATGGATTATTTACAACTATCTAAAAATATTAGTCTCATAGAAATTAAGGTGCCAACATTCTTGGTGGGGTCTAACTTAAAGGATTCTAATTTGCGTGAGAAATATAATCTTAATGCAGTAGGCATAAGACGCGGTGAAGATTTAGAAGTTCCACCAAACCCAATTACCATTCTCGGTGAAGATGATAAATTATTAGTAATTGGGAATAATTCTGATTTAGATGCATTAACGGTGTAGTAAGTATACGAAAGAGATATAATTATATCGAAAAAATGTGATACAATAAAAATAGAATTCAGTATAGGCCATACGTATTCGTATGGCCTTTTTAGATAGAAATGAAGGTTAGTATGACAGAAGAACAATACATAACAGCGCTGACCAATAACCCCCATGGAATTCGGAATATTCCAAACCCTACAGAAGCAATGCAACTTACCTGCGTAACTCAAAATGGCATGTTGTTGCAATACATTAAAGAACCTACCGAAAAGGTTATTGAAACGGCGCTTTCACAATCACCACGAGCCATACAATTTGTGTAACATCCTACAGAAGAACTATTACAGGCCTTGGTGGAAAAAGATTGGGCTGTTTTAGAATATATCGACAACCCATCTGATGCAGTTATTCAATGTGCACTCGATCAATCTGGGTGGGCTATTCGCTATATTGCAAATCCATCTGAAGCACTGCAGTTAGAAGCTGTAAAGTCCAACTACGATGCTTTGCAATATATTAAGGAGCCTAGTGAAGCCGTACAATTGCAAGCAGTTAAAGAGAATTACTTGGCCTTGCGCTATATTGATGAGCCTAGCGTAACGGTTTTAGAAGCGGCAGTTAAACAAGATCCACAAGCAATGCGACAAATCACAAAGCTTACAAAGGAATTGGCATTGCACCTATTTGGTGTAAGTGCTGCCACACTAGGGTATATACCAAATAATTTAGGTGTCACTGTGGACGAAATTAAATCGATCATCATTAGCGCCATCTCTAGTGATACAGCTGATGAAGACTATATTCGTGAATTGATTAACAACCAAGCTATCGGTGGACGCCAATCTAAATGGCATATCGACTTATTGTCACTTATAGACGCTTATGGAACTAGAGCTGTTAAGAAAATTGCAGTCAGTGAATATTTGAAGTATTAGAAATGGAGACACAATGAACTTTATAGATACAATGGCAAGTGTAGAATTAGTGCTTGCTGCTAATCAAGTGCCTTTGCTCGTTGGTGAAACGGGCATTGGTAAAACATCTCTTGCGGCACGCGTAGCTACTGTGCATGACTGGGAATTGGTAACCATTGATGGAAATCTTTTAAAAGAAGGTGAAATTGGTGGTTTACCAACTGTAGAATCTGTAACACATACAGATGGTCGTGGTAACACACATTCTGTAAAGACTACAGTGTATGCTGTACATCATACGTTGGAACATGTGGCTCAAGCTGTGGATAAAGGTCGTCAAGTATTACTATTTATCGATGAAATTAACCGTGCTGAACATGCAGTACAACAGGAGTTAATGAATCTTATCTTGAATCGTGAAATCAATGGCTTCTCTTTAAGTGATCAAGTGCGTATCATCGCCGCTATGAACCCTGAGGATTCTTTTGACTACCAAACTATCGACATGGACCCGGCACAACAAAACCGTTTTGTATGGCTCTATATGAATGCTGATTATATGCAATGGATTGACTGGGCTATAAGTGCTGGTATTGAGGAAAAAGTTATCGAATTCATTTCTTCCTATCCAGAGTATTTAAATCAACGACATGAAGATGATATTGATGCTACACCACGCTCCTTTGAACGCGTATCTGGCCTGTATACAATTTATAAAAACCAAGAAGATTCAGCCTATAGTCGCGATGTATTTATGAATGTTATCCGCGGTAACGTAGGTAAACTCATTGCTGAGGCGTTTGTAAACTTTATCGAGTCAGACCAAGAACCACTTATTACCTTTGATGATGTATTGGCGGCGGTTCAAAAGCCAGGAGCCATTATGTCTATGGCTGAACAGGTTAAAAGTGAAAGTCCAACACGCTTATACGTAGCGGCTAAAAATATGTTGCATCGTTTAAACCGCAATAGCAATGCCGAAGAAGTTCATCACTTCATTGAATTCCTTACATTGTATCCTGGTGATCTACGCGTAGCAGTTATGAAAGATTTGCGTAACACTTATGAGCGGGTATACGCCTATGCGATTGAAGATGACTTGTTCATCGATACCTTCTTTGAAGCACAAAAATAGTTCT
>CAUHTB010000098.1 GCA_959608595.1 uncultured Veillonella sp.
TGGTATTTTAGCAGATGGTTTACGCCGTCTTGCATCGTACTTAAGTCAATATTATCGAATTACCGTTGTAGCACCTGCAAATGAGCAAAGTGCTAAATCCCATGCATTGACGACTGAGATTCCTTTAAAATTAGATGCGTACAATGGCGAGGATGAAAATCCTCGCCTTTATGCTCTAACGGGAACTCCTTCTGATTGCATGAAGTTTGGTCTTAGTTATTTATTGATTGATGATATGCCTGATCTTGTGATTTCAGGTATTAATCATGGTTTTAATTTGGGATCGGATGTATTGTATTCCGGTACGGTGTCTGCTGCCATGGAAAGTTGTTTTTACGGCATTCCAGGGTTAGCATTATCTGTTGAACGGTATTCTCCTGAACGCGGGGATGAAATGCACCCCTTTATACTTGAATTAATTGAAAAGATTTATGTTAAAGGTCAATTTGATGGCTTATTAAATGTAAACTTCCCATTGCGTGGCGCATGTGATTGGGATCATTTTAAAATGGTTAGTCAAGGTTTACAAACCTATAGTAATATTATTGATGCTCGTATTAACTCAAGAGGGCAAGATTATTACTGGTTAGCAGGTGAGCTTGATTATGGTGCTGAAAGTGTCCCTACCGATGTGGAGTATGCTCGCAAGGGCTATATAACAGGGGTAGCACTTACATGGAAGCAGCAATGTGATGTAGGTATGGAAGCCGTTAAAAATATTTTAGATAAAATATAAAAAATATGTTGACATTGTTTTGGGATATCTGTATAATAACAAATGTTCCGAGACGCCGGAGTGGCGGAATGGCAGACGCACTTGACTCAAAATCAAGCGGGTAACACCGTGTGGGTTCAAGTCCCACCTCCGGCACCAACTTTAGGCGGTAAGACTTTTGTCTTACCGCCTATTTTTTATATATTTATATTTATGAATTAATATACAGTTGTATACATTTTATTTGCTTGAGGTGAAAGTATGGATCAAGGTGTAATTGAATATATTGCTAATGTCTTTGACATACCAAAGCTAGCACAACCTGTAAGTGTAGTTCAAATGCCTTTACCGTTAACACGGTTAGCTGAGATACCCTTAGATAGTTCTGTTAATCAATGCCAAGGCTTTTGTTATAACTCTAAAAAAGATGTATTTGTTCTTGCTTGTATAAACTCAGATAATACAAAACAAATTATGTATGAAATAAATCCAACAACGTTACAAGTTGTTGCTAAGTATGAATATAGTCAAAAACGTTTATTAGGCCATATGAATACGTTGACCTATAATCCGAATAATAATCGCTACTATACAACCAACGCTGTTGTAGATGGATATATCGTTACACCTATTGAAGCTGATAGCATGATTGTAGAGGCACCTATTAAATTAAAAGAAAAGGTATTTAACTTTGCCTTTGATAAAGAGCGCAACGAATATGTATCGATTGTGCCTTTAACAAATTCTCATCGTACAATTAATTATTACGATGCTGATTTTAACCGAATTCGTAGCTTTACAATTGATGCAGAGCATACTGATTTAAATAATAATGGCGCCTATGCAGCAAATGGTAACACTATATTTACAACCTTAACAACCTTTGTTTCTGTTGATGATGAAGGTGTTGTTAAGAATATAACTCCTTATGCGTCAGGTATGGAAGTAGAAGATATGGATTATCGTAATGGTCAAATGTATGTAGCCGTTAATCGCAAGGGGAAAGTTGAAATTTATAGCTTACCTACATTACCATTTTCAGTAAATGCCTAGATTTTATCTATGTTTTATCCACTTTAAGAGTGTATAATATAAATGTTGGGGTAATTTAGGAGTTATTATGAAATTAGGGAATGATATTATTGAAATTGACCGTATCCGTTGTGCTATAGAAAAATCTAAACCATTTCGTGATCGCGTCTATACGTCTCATGAGATTGATTACTGTGAAAGCAAAAAAAAAGGGCGTTATGCGTCTTATGCTGGCATATATGCTGCTAAAGAGGCTTTCATTAAAGCATTAGGAACGGGAATGCGCCATGGTTCATGGCAAGATATAGAAATTTATCATGATGAATTGGGGGCGCCCTTAATTCGTCTACAAGATACTTTCAAAGAAATCTATGAAACATTAGGTTATACTGATATACATGTGTCGATTAGCCATTGTAAAGAATATGCAATGAGTACGGTTATACTTGAAGGAGCATAAGATGCAAATATTAACAACTGAAGATGCTCGATATATAGATCAAGAGGTACCTAAGCAGTTAGGTGTTTCTTTAGAAATTCTAATGGAAAATGCAGGACGTGGCATTGTAGATGCTTTATGGGGACAATATGACTTATTTTCCTTAGATAATGCACGTTCTATCAATAGTTTTGTGCTATTTATCTGTGGTACAGGAAATAATGGGGCAGATGGTCTTGTAGCCGCTCGTCATCTATTAGAACAAGGCGTACCTGTACAAATTGTACTTGTCGGTGATACGAGCAAATGTAGTGACCTCTTTGCAATGCAACTTGAAAGATGTGAAGCAATGGGGTGTATCATTGATACGTATGACGAATTCAATGATTGGTCTAATGTGGCTATTGTTGTAGAAGGCATTATGGGCACAGGCTTAACAGGCCGATTGCGGGATTTAACCATCGATGTTTTGCATGATATTGATACTATGCGTAGTCAATATAATTTTGATTTGTGGGCTATTGATGTACCTGCAGGGCTAGATGCTTCTTCTGGTCAAATTTCAGAGGGAACATTGACTTATGATTATACGGTTACCTTTGGGGCTATTAAACAAGGTTTATTGTTATATCCTGGTAAGGCCATAGGGGGCACAGCTATTGTTGCACCGCTAGGAGCACCTTGGCAACACGTATTAGTTGATCGAGATAGTACTATAACGATTGATTCGGATTTAGCAGAAACTCTAATTAATTATCGGGTTCCTATGGCACACAAAGGTGTAAATGGGAATACATTAATCGTCGGTGGATCTAGTGATATGGTTGGAGCCCCTATGTTGGCCGCAGAAGCTGCTGTTCACAGTGGAGCCGGTAAGATTACATTAGGCGTTCCAGATATAATTAAACATGTTGTGCAAGGTCATATCATACCGGAAGTAATGGTAACATCTATCGATGAAAATGAATCCCTTTATGACGGACGTCAAGTAGTTGCTATTGGGCCAGGTTTGGGGCGCACTACAGATATTCCAGATGTAGTAAATCAAGCTATTGATTCCTGTGAAGGCGCTCTCGTCATTGATGCAGATGCGTTATATGCATTAGGCCATGTAGGTTCTGTCGATAAAGATGCTTTACGTGATGGCCATATTGAGTCCGTATATAAGGTGCAAAAAAATCTGCCATACTGTGTAATGACGCCTCATTTAGGTGAATTTAGTAGACTTATAGATTTGCCAATAAAATGGATTGAACGTCATTATATTACACTGGCTCGAGCATTTGCTAAGGCTCATCAAGTAGTGTTAGTACTTAAGGGAATTCCTTCTGTTGTGGCACTACCTGATGGTACGGTATATGTTAATACTATCGGAAATGCTGGTATGGGAACTGGCGGAATGGGGGATGTATTAACAGGTATTATTGCAGGTTTTATTAGCCAAGGTTATTCCTTACAAGATGGTGCAATTTTAGGTGTCTATGTACATAGCCGCAGTGCAGATATACTAAGTGATACTAAAACTTGGGGGTATACACCTAGTGATGTAAGTACATCGATAGGTTGTGTCATTAGTGAATTATTGGGAGAATAAGAATGACAAATAAAATACAGCGATTTATAGCCTTTTTGTTAGTGTTATGTATTCCAATCTTTGCTATTGCGGGATGCACGAATAAAGATGTAGCTAATGCAGCATCTCAGAATAGCACTAGTGTAAATGAAGGCTATTCAATTGATACGAAGCAGACGAATCCTGAAGGTCATCTAGATGTATATATGCTAGATATTGGTCAAGGCGATGCCATATTACTTAAGGTTGGCGATGAATATAGTATGATCGATACAGGTGATATAGAGCATCGTGAGAACATTGTGGCACAGTTAAAATCTATGGGTGTTACAAAGCTAAAAAATGTAATTATCACACATCCTCATGCTGATCATATGGGTGGTTTCTATGCCATCGCAAAAGCTATGCCTATTGAACATGTGTATGATGATGGTATTTCTGTTGATAATAATATGTATAAAACCTATGAAAAATGGATTGATAAAAATAAAATTCAACGGTCTACATTGCGTAGTGGTGATGTAGTAGATTTTGGTCATGGAGCGGTATTTGTTGTATATGCACCTTGGACTGAACCTTTAACAGATAAAAAAGGAGCGCCAGATCTTAATAATAACTCTATTGTAGGTAAATTAATTTTTGGTAAATTCTCTATGCTCTTTACTGGTGATGCAGAATTACAAGAAGAGAAAAAACTCATAAAAGAGCAGAACTCTAGACTGTTTGCCCGTGTTCTTAAGGTAGGTCACCACGGTTCTCGCACAAGTAGCTCTGAAGATTTTTTGAAATCTATTAAACCAGAAAGTGCATTAATTTCAAATGGCATGTATAATAGTTATGGTCATCCTCACGATGTAACATTACGTCGTTTGCAGGAAAATAATATTGCCATTTACCGTACAGATACGATGGGACGTATTCACATTAGTACGGATGGGAATGAATGGCAAATT
>CAUHTB010000099.1 GCA_959608595.1 uncultured Veillonella sp.
AAGTGTTGTACTCTGCCATGGAGGACTATGCTATTGATATTATCATCGGTAAGGGGCCAAGTGCTCGAACTGTGCGCATTGACTTGCCAAAATTTACTTTGGTAGGCGCCACGACTCGAGCGGGTGCTTTGGCAGCTCCATTACGGGACCGATTTGGTATTATTAATCGGTTGGAATATTATAAACAACCAGAGTTAGAGTTTATTGTGTCTCGCGCCGCAGAAATACTTAATATTGGTATTGTGCCAACTGGGGCAAGCGAAATTGCGCGTCGTTCACGAGGAACACCGCGTATCGCAAATCGTCTGCTTAAACGGGTACGCGACTTTGCACAAGTCATTGGTGATGGGGTTATCACTCAAGAAATTGCAGACGAAGCATTACAACGTTTATATGTAGATAAAATGGGACTTGATCGAATTGATCGACGTGTGTTGGAATGTATTATTGAAAAATATGATGGTGGTCCTGTAGGGATTGATACCATTGCGGCGGCCATCAGCGAAGAGAGAGATACCATCGAAGATGTGTATGAACCATATTTGATGCAATTAGGATTTTTAGGACGCACACCGCGTGGGAGGGTGGCTACTAAATTAGCCTATGAGCATTTAGGTATTTCACAGACAGGGAAATAACAATGAAAACGAAACGATTACAATTGATGATAATGGCAACTTTGTTTTTAGGTGTAAATATTGGCGGTGCTTCTGTTGCTCAAGGGGCAACATTGCAACATAAAAGTACAGTAGTAACTAAAAAGCCAATGCCGAAATCAACAGTATCTACAATAAATGTATCGAAAGTAAATTCGACTAAGAAGTCAACTTTTCGACCACTTGTAACTAAACCGGCCCCAAAGCCTGTGTCAAAAGTGTCGTCGAAGCCAGCTGCTAAACCTGCAGCATCTAGTACTACAACGAAAGTTCAGAAAACAGTAGCTCCAAAACCTGTAACAAAAACTACATCTACTGGTGTTAAGTCTACTGCATCTAAGGTTGTGAAAACATCTAATGCAAATAGTATTCAAGCTAATACGGCAGTTATTACGCGCAATAAGGTGGGGTCTGTAGTAACGCCTGCTACAGAGCGCATAGAGCATGTACCAAATGTACGCGTTCTATTAGGTAGCCGTAGTTCTGATGCTACTGTTACGTCTACAGCTAATATGGTGGTGTTAAACAGTGGCAATGGTCAAGTTAGTACAATTAGTGCGAATCGTGGTACCTCTGTTGGCGTTCGAGGTGGTAAAATTGTTGTTAATGGCAAGGCCATTGATAGTGTAGTTACCTTAAAACCAGCTAATAGTGATGCGCCATTCTTGTTTGAAGGTAAAGGTTATCGCGGTGGACTTACATTACGTGCTAATAATGGTAAAATGATGGTCATCAACTCTGTACCTCTTGAAGACTATCTTTATGGTGTAGTTCCACAGGAAGTCGTTCCGTCTTGGCCTGCAGCAGCATTAGAAGCACAAGCTGTAGCAGCTCGCACTTATGCGCTTCATACAATGGAAGAAAATAAAGGGAAATTGTATGATGTGAGTACGTCCACAGATCATCAAGTCTATAATGGGGTTAGTGGTGAAACCCAAGCTACTACTAATGCAGTCAATAAGACAAAGGGGATGGTTATGCTATATAATCAACGCCCTATTAATGCCTTATTCCATTCTGATGGTGGTGGCTATACTGAGGATAGCGTCAATGTTTGGGGCAGTGATGTACCATATTTGAAAGGTGTAAAGGATTTTAGTACTGGCACATCTACATCAAATTGGACTGTTACAACTTCTCGCCAGGCTCTTGAAAGTAAGCTCAATGCAGCAAGTAAAGGTGTTGGTAAATTGAAGAGCATTCAATTGACTCCTCTTGGCAAGCCTGGTCAACAAACATCTGACCGAGGCGTGTCTGGTCGTATCAAAAGTGCTACTTTCATAGGCACCTCTGGGAAGACGACGGTAGATGGCGATTCCTTGCGTAGTATTTTAGGTTTAAAATCTACACTATTTGATTTTTATGTAAATCATAACCCTGCTAAAGACACGGGTAAGGCATATCATAACTTTACGGGCAATAATGATACTGTCTATATTAAAGGTCATGGTTGGGGACATGGTCTTGGTATGTCTCAATGGGGCGCCGCAGAAATGGCGAAACGTGCTACCCCAGGGGATACAAATTATTACCAAACTATTTTGCGTCACTACTATAGTGGCATTACATTAAAGAAAATGTACTAATAAGGATTACGATGAAAGTTACAGATTTTGATTATGAATTGCCAGAAGAACTAATTGCTCAACATCCTGTAGAACCTCGCGATACAGCAAGACTGTTAACCTTGGATAAGATTACTGGTGAGGTTGCGCATAAAGAGCATTTTTACGATTTGCTTGATGAACTTCATGAAGGGGATGTACTTGTATTTAATAATACAAAGGTTATTCCTGCGAGATTATATGGTCAACGGCAAGGTTCTGGTGGCAAGGTAGAGGTATTGCTCCTCACTCCATGTGGTGAAAATCGGTGGGAATGCCTTGTTAAACCTGGCAAAAAATGTCCTATTGGTCAAGTTATAGAGTTTGACGACCGCTTAAGTGGGACTGTAATAGATAAGACTGAATTTGGAGGCCGTATCATTGAGTTCACTTGCAATGGTGTATTTGATGATGTGATACAAGAAATTGGTGAAATGCCATTACCTCCATATATTCATGAAAAGTTAGAAGATAAAGATCGTTATCAAACGGTATATGCTAAGGAGAAAGGTTCTGCTGCGGCTCCAACTGCAGGTCTACACTTTACACCAGAGCTTTTAGAAAAAATAAAAGCTAAAGGCGTAGAGCTTGAATTTGTAACCTTGCATGTTGGTCTTGGTACTTTTAGACCTGTATCGGCAGAGACGATTGAAGATCATGAGATGCATAGTGAGTTCTTCGTTGTATCTCAAGAAACCGCTGATCGTATTAATGCAGCTAAGAGAAACGGACGCCGTATTATTGCGGTCGGTACTACATCTGTACGTACACTCGAGTCTGCTACGAATGATGACGGTATACTACAAGGTATTAGTGGATGGACTCAAATCTTTATTTATCCTGGTTATAAATTTAAGATGATTGATGCACTGGTAACGAATTTCCATTTGCCTCAATCTACATTGTTAATGTTGATTAGTGCATTAGCCGGTCGTGAACATTGTTTAGCGGCCTACGAAGAAGCTGTTCGAGAACGGTATCGCTTCTTTAGCTTTGGCGACGCTATGTTTATTCGTTAGGAGGGACTATGCCAAGTATTACTTATGAATTACAAAAGACATGTCCTCATACGGGGGCACGTGCAGGTTTATTGCATACACCACATGGTATCTTCCAAACGCCTATGTTTATGCCTGTAGGTACACAGGCAACTGTTAAAACAATGACACCTGAAGAATTAAAGGCTATGGGCTCTCAAGTTATCTTGAGTAATACATACCATTTATTCCTTCGTCCTGGTCCTGAACTTGTGGAAGAAGCAGGTGGGTTGCATAAGTTTATGAATTGGGATCAAGCTATTTTAACTGATAGCGGTGGGTTCCAAGTATTTAGCTTAGGCGACATGCGTAAGATTACTGAAGAAGGTGTAACTTTTAGATCACATATTGATGGTTCTAAACAGTTTTTATCTCCAGAAGTTGCCACAAAGGTACAAGAGCAATTAGGTTCTGATATTGCCATGGCCTTTGATGAATGCATTCCATATCCAGCAGATCATGATTATGCAAAGCGTTCTACAGCGCGTACCACACGTTGGGCTTATCGTTGCCAAGAGGCTCGTAAGGCTCATGACCGTCAAGGTATGTTTGGTATTGTTCAAGGTGGCATGTATAAAGACTTGCGTAAACAAAGTGCGGAAGAGTTAGTCGCTATGGACTTTGAAGGCTATAGTATCGGCGGGTTATCCGTTGGGGAACCTCATGATTTAATGAACGAGATTTTGGAATATACCACACCATTGTTGCCAACTAACAAGGCTCGTTACTTGATGGGCGTTGGTACAGCGGATTGTCTTGTTGAAGGTGTGGCACGTGGTATTGATATGTTTGACTGTGTATATCCAACACGTGTTGCTCGAAATGGGATGGCTATGACTTGGAAGGGACGCCTTAACATTCGAAATGTGCAGTTTGCTCATGATTGGGGTCCTTTAGAAGAAGGCTGTCAATGCTATACATGTAAAAATTATTCCCGCGCTTATATTCGTCACTTGTATAAGGCAGAAGAAATTTTGGCATTGCGTCTCGTAACATACCATAATCTCTACTTCTTGCTTGAGTTTATGCGTCAAATGCGACAAGCTATTTTGGAAGATCGATTCCCCCAATTTAGAATGCAGTTTTGGGATAGCTTTAAAAAATAGTAATTAAGTCTAGTCAAATCTATATTAGGTGGCTATACTAGAAAAGAAAAATATATTTATTATACTAGGAGGATAAAATGGAAGATATTTTACAAGTGTTGCAAACTAGCTGGCCTATTTTGTTGATGGTCGTAATCTTTTATTTTTTATTATGGCGTCCACAAAAGAAACAACAAAAAGAGCGCGCTAATTTGTTAGGTAGCTTGAAAAAATGTCAAAAAATCTTTACAATTTTCGGTATTTATTTTGAAATCGTTGAAATTGATGATTAAAAAGTAAAGGTTAAATTATAATAAAAA
>CAUHTB010000100.1 GCA_959608595.1 uncultured Veillonella sp.
GAAATTTAATGAAGGTAGATACTGTAGAATCAGTACTACCTGAAAAGGAGATTCACGAACTACCAATTTCCGAGTTAGTTCCTAATGCAGATCAACCTCGTAAAAGTTTTGATGAAGATAGTTTAGCAACATTAGCTGAATCTATTAAAAATCTTGGTATTTTTCAACCAATTGTAGTACGTAAACAAAAGAATAAATATCAAATTGTAGCTGGTGAACGTCGTTACCGTGCTGCTATCATTGCAGGCCTTGAGACTGTACCAGTTATTGTAAAGAAATATAATACAGAAGAGATGACAGAAGTGGCCCTCGTTGAAAATCTACAACGTGAAGGATTGGATCCAATTGAAGAAGCTTTGGCATACCAAGGTTTAATGGATACGTATAAACAAACTCAAGAAATGATTTCTGCTCGCCTAGGTCGTAGTCGTTCTTATATTGCAAATATGGTTCGTTTGTTAAAATTATGTGATTCTGTACAAAAAGATCTCATCGAAGGTGACTTAACAGTAGGTCAAGCGCGTCCATTGTTGGCATTGCGTAGTGCAGCGCAACAAATTGAAGCTGCTGAACGTATTAAAGAGGGCGACTTAAGTGCTCGTCAAGCAGAGGCCCTTGTGAAGTCTATGCAAAATAAGACACCTAAAGCGAAGGCTGCTAAGCCGCAAAGTACTGCAGAGGTACGTGCTCTTATGGACCGTTTAAAACTAAGCTTAGGATCTCCTGTAAATATTAAATTCCGTGCTGGTAAAAAGGTTCAAGGTAAGATTGAAATTGCTTTCTCCTCTGAAGCAGAATTAGAACGTCTCATTGCTTTTATGGATGGTCAAGATAATACAGACGATACTGAAACAGTAGAATTTAGAGTATAATTGATATACTTAAATTCGAATCGAATTATGTGAATTTAGTAATGACAAATAGATAACAATTCTGTATAATATAAATACAATTTACAATCCACGGTGAAAGCGTAGTCTACGGACTGCGCTTTTACTGTATATAAGGTATTTTATTGAGTTATAATAATATTGTAAGATAACTTAGAGATCATAATACATGTTGTAAGATGATTAACTATATTTTGTAAGAAATACAAATGTTAAGTAACAAGGATAGACAATGGAACAAACACCTAAAGCAAACCGCGTTCATATAGGCTTTTTTGGTCGTTGTAACGCTGGTAAGTCTACATTGATTAATATGTTAACAGATCAGCCTGTATCCCTTGTATCTGAGGTGGCAGGAACAACGACAGATCCAGTGAGCAAATCCATGGAGATTTTGCCATTAGGTCCTGTGGTGATTACCGATACAGCTGGTATAGACGATACAACTGAATTAGGTATATTGCGGATGGAGAAAACAGAAGAGGTTGTGAAAAAGATCAATCTTGCTGTTTATGTGCTTCGTACCGATGAAGAACCAACTACTGATGATATGCATTGGTTAGGCCTATTAAAACAAAATAATGTGCCTATTGCATTATTTATAAATGAAATCAATGCAGAAATTGATAAAGAAAATAATAAAGAAAACAACATAGAAAATAAAACAGATGCATCTACTTATGTAGAAACTCATAAGGGATTATCTGAATTAGCTACTGTCATTGGTTCTGCTGATTTCACATCTAAAGCTAAACGTTTAGAATTACTTGATCTCTTGGGTGGGTTAACACCACTTGATGTAGAAGGGGATCAAACTCTATTACAAGGCCTAGTAGAAGAGGGGGATACTATAATTCTTGTATGTCCTATCGACAGTGCAGCACCAAAGGGCCGCCTTATTTTGCCACAAGTACAAACTATTCGTGAAATATTGGATTATAAAGGCTTAGCGTTAGTATGCCAAACTGAAGAATTGCCTGCTATGATTAATTCTCTTAAATATCCACCCAAGATGGTTATCTGTGACTCGCAAGCTTTTGATCGCGTCGATGAATTGACACCTGATACAATTCCGTTGACATCATTCTCTATTTTGATGGCCCGTTTTAAGGGCAAATTACAAGACTTAGTAGCTGGTGTAGAAGCGATTAAGAATTTAAAACCAGGCTCTAAGGTTCTTATCAGTGAAGGTTGTACACATCGCCGTCAATGTGATGATATTGGTACTGTAAAGATTCCTAATCTTCTTAAGAAGCAAGGTCATACAGATTTACAGCTAGAATTTACGAGTGGGGGCGCCTTCCCAAAAGATGTATCCCAGTATGATTTAATCATTCATTGTGGTGCTTGTATGCTCACACGCCGCGAGGTGTTACGCCGCATTGAATGTGCCGTTGTACAAGGCACACCAATCGTAAATTACGGTGTACTCATAGCGGCTCTACATGGTATACTAGAACGAGCAATAAGCCCATTTATTGACGAAATAAAAGGGTAGGTATAATTAATCTATCATTACACATATTAAATTAAATTGTATGCAGTCATTTAACTTTCACAATAAGAATGGTATAATTAAGTGTTGGAGTTTGAATGATTGTATAGGAAGGAATATACATGTTCGAATCGATTCAACCGTGGATTGGCATGGCGACCATCGTCCTTGTAATAGCGTTGTTAGTGTATTGTGTAATCTTGCACATTCGCTTAGGGAGCCTTAGAAAGAAATATGATTTCTTTATGCAAGGGGATAATGGTGCGAGCCTAGAACGTAAATTATCTGTAGAGGTTAGCGAAATTCGCGATGCTGCAAAAGGTCTTGAGACTATGATGACCGAACAAGCGGCGATCCGCAATATTCAAAGCAATACGATACAAAAAATTGGCTTTGTTAAATATAATGCCTTTGAAAATATCGGTAATGATTTGTCTTTTGCGCTAACATTACTTGATGGCAACAATAACGGTATCTGTATCTCCAGTATTTACGGTCGTAGCGAATCTCGTATTTTTAGTAAACCTATTGTGAAAGGCAAAAGTCTCGTCAGTCTTTCACAAGAAGAATTAGAGAGTTTGAACGAAGCGTTGGGCGAGCGCACCAATGAGGAAGCGTTAACGAGTGCCATCGTTTCTAAATAAGGAAGGTTTGTATTGAAAGTACCGGCATTTATTTCAAACAAAGTTGAAAGAAATGGTGACAACTGCATATTGACATTAACAACCAAGCAAGCGAAGGTTGCAGCTATTGTAAGCTCTATTATAATTATCGCCGCATTGGTTCTCGGCATTTGGGGCATCGTGCGCCAAGCTGAGGTTGTGCAATTACGTCAACAGACACAATTGCAATCTGAACAGCTAAAATTGTTGCAACAAAAGACAGATGTTTTAGATAAGAAAATTCAAAACTTAAATCAAATTAGCGAAGAAAACAAGCAAATGCTGAAGGGCGCTGAATCTGGCACACCATCTCAAGGTGGCGGGGACGGTAGCGACCCAAAGCAGCCAGCCGCTGATGAAAGCGAAGTAAAGACGCTAACAGCGGCACAACTATCAGCTCGTCTGTCCAAAATGGACAAGGACGCACAAAAATTGCTAGTTAGCTTCTATACAATGCGTAATATCCTTCGTGATGGTGGGGCGCAAGACCTTATGGCTATGCAATCTATTAACTTCTCTGCTGGCTCTGGTGGTGTTACGAATAACACTACACCAAGTATCTGGCCGAGCAAGGGCGTTATTACCTCTCCATTTGGTAGCCGTGTGGACCCTGTAACGGGCGCTATCGGTGCATTCCACGAAGGGGTAGATATTGCGGATGACTATGGTACACAAGTTGTAGCTACTGCTGCGGGTGTTGTAACCTTTGCAGGTTATACAGAAGGCGGTTACGGCAATCTTGTTGAAATCGACCATGGCAATGGCTTCGTAACACGTTATGGCCATAATAGTGCTGTATTGGTAACTGTAGGTATGAGCGTAAAACAAGGTCAAACAATTGCCTTGATGGGCAGTACTGGTAAAAGTACAGGCGCTCACGTTCACTACGAGGTACGACTCAATGGATCTCCTACAGATCCTATGATCTTCTTACCAATTAGTAACTAAAATAAAACATAATTCATAGAAAAAAGAACTTGTTATGCGTGCAAATGCACTAATAGCAAGTTCTTTTTCTTTATTTTTGCATATATATATTGTAAAATAAAAGTATATGAACGGAGGTATATCTATGAAGGCCTATGTACAAGTTTATACCGGCGAAGGCAAGGGCAAAACGACCGCTGCTATCGGTCTAGCTATCCGTGCCATCGGTGCTGGCAAGAAAGTCCTCTTTTTGCAATTTATGAAATCTAAAGTATATAGTGAACATACTATTTTACCTACCTTACAGAATTTAACCTTAGAAACCGTGGGTAAGCCATTCTTTATCATCAAAGAAGGAATGAAAAGCAAGGATGAACTCGCTAAATGGGGCGATGAAGTCGTTGTCTTTGAATCTGACAATCCGCCAAAAGACTATGTAGCGCTCATTGAAAAAGGATACGAACGTGCATTGGCTGCTATTAGCAGTGGAGAGTACGATCTCGTCGTTCTTGATGAATACAACATGGCGCTCTTCTTTGAACTCATTACATGGGATAAAACAAAGGCTTTGCTCGATGCTCGTCATCCGGAAACGGAACTCGTATTCACAGGCCGTGGGGCTCCTCAAGAATTAATCGACGAGGCAGACCTTGTAACGGAAATGAAAGAGGTTAAACATTACTACCTTCAAGGCGTAATGGCTCGAAAAGGTATTGAAAACTAATC
>CAUHTB010000101.1 GCA_959608595.1 uncultured Veillonella sp.
GTGAACTCTTTAACGAGATTGTCAGTTTCCCATACGTAACTCATTAAAGTCCCTCCAACTTAGCTAACCAACATGTAAATTGATGATTCTCACCAACATTTGTAATCATAGGAATCCGATTACCACAGATACGCATAGCCCACTTGCACCGTGGATTAAATGCACAGCCTCGCGGCAAATCAAACAAATCTGGCGGTTGACCTTCAACGGCTTTTAACTCACCATGCCATTTACCTTGTGGCAGAGCAAGCAACAACCCTAATGTGTACGGATGGCGAGGTTCATTAAAGATGCCCTCCACTGTAGCAGATTCAACACATTTACCAGCATACATAACCATAACACGGTCGCAAATTTGAGCGATAACACGTAAGTTATGAGAAATAAAAATAATCCCAATACCAGCCTCTACAGCTAATGTTTGCATAAGGCGTAAGATTTGAGCCTCTGTTGTAATATCAAGAGCCGTTGTAGGTTCATCGCAAATTAAAATCTTTGGACGCCCCGCCACAGCCATGGCGATACAAACGCGTTGACGCATACCACCACTTAACTCATGAGGATATTGAGACAATCGTCTTTCTGGTGTAGAAAGGCCCATCTTCTTTAACAAGTCGATGGCGATAGCTCGTTCGTCATAATCCTCACCATATGCATTGGTACGATGGATAACCTCATACATTTGCTCCCCAATCGTCATGATTGGATTCAAAGATGTCATAGGATCTTGGAATACCATGGCAACAGTAGTACCACGGAGTTCATTCCAGTCATCTTCAGTAAATTCAAGGCAATCATTGCCATCAATCATAAATGTATCGGCTTTGATTTTTGTTTTACCATATGGTAGTAATCCCATTAAGGAATTAACTAGCACAGATTTACCACAGCCGGATTCACCAACAATACCTAAAATCTCACCTGGTTGTAAGGAGATATCTTGATTGCGAATAACCCGTAAAGGGCCTTGGAAGGTATCGATGGTAATGGACACATTGCGCACATCAACAATTGCGTTATTCATTATCTATCTCCTTCCTTAGGGTCTAACACATTACGTAAGCCATCGCCAAGGAATGCGAAACCAAGCATGGTAACACTAATAGCAACAGCAGGAAAAATCAATTGGAACGGATAAGAGCGCATGCTACTAATCCCTTCAGAAGCGAGTACACCCCAGCTCGCCATAGGTGCATTTACACCTAAGCCGATAAAACTAAGGAATGCTTCTGTAAAAATAGCCTCTGGGATGGCCAATGTCAATGTAATAATGATTGGTCCCACACAGTTTGGCAAAATATGACGCAATAAAATGCGATATTTCGGAATGCCCATCGCTTCAGCAGCAATGATGTATTCTTCGTTTTTAACTTTCAAGATTTGGCTACGTACGATACGGGCCATATTCAGCCAGTACGCAATGCCCAATGCTACGAAAATGGATGTTAAGCCAGGGCCTAGTACAACCATCAACAAAATTACATATAGTAAAAGTGGAATACCGTACAATACATCTACCAGCCCCATCATGATGCGGTCAACCTTACCACCAAGGTAACCTGCAATACCGCCATAGGTAACACCAATAACAAGATTGATGAAAGCCGCTACAAAACCGATAGTTAAGGAAATGCGAGCGCCGTACATAACGCGCGTATAAATATCGCGGCCCAATGTATCTGTGCCAAACCAATGACTAAAGCTCGGACTTTGGTTCGCATCGATTAGGGATTGATCCGCATAAGTATACGGAGAAATAAGGGGGCCTAAAATAGCCAACACAATCATAACCAAAATGATGGTTGCACCTACTACAGCTAAGCGATTCACCTTAAATCTCGCCCATTTACTAGGACGTTTTATAAAGCTTGTAATTTCTTCTTGAGGAGTTCGTTCAATAGGTAAAAAATCTTCCTTATTCATCTGTCCCCTCCTCTGTCGTAACACGTGGATCAATTAACGGATAAATCATATCCACCAAAATATTAAGAAATACTACAAGAGCACTATAGAAAATCGTAATGCCAAGGATAACCGTATAGTCGCGGTTGTAAATGGACGTTACAAAATACTGTCCAAGGCCCGGAATAGCAAAGATTGTTTCTACGATAAAGCTACCTGTCAAAAGGCTAGCAGCCAATGGTCCCAAGTACGTAATAACTGGCAAAATAGCATTGCCTAATGCATGACGAGTCAAAATAGTCCAAGAACCCAAACCTTTGGCGCGAGCTGTACGGATATATTCTTGTTGGTACACATCTAGCAAGCCACTGCGCGTTAAGCGTGCAATGAATGCCATAGGTTGTGCTGCTAACGTCAACACTGGTAGAACCATATAAGATGGACCACGCCATAAGGCCACTGGGAACCATCCCAGTTCAAAGCCCACCACATATACAAGAACGGCACCTATAATAAATGTAGGCACAGAAATACCAATGGTAGATAATACGGTAACCGCATAATCAACGATACCATTAGGGCGCATAGCACTAATAGCACCCGCTGCAATACCACCTACTACAGCCACCATTAATGATAATAAACCGAGCTGCGCAGAAATTGGGAATGCATCACTGATAATATCGTTCACACTACGACCTTCATACTTATATGATGGTCCCAAATCGCCGGTAATAACACCACCTAAATAATCACCATACTGTTTCCATACAGGATCATCAAGATGATACTTTGCTTCAATACTTGCTTTCACCTGAGGTGGTAATTTCTTTTCAGTCGTAAAAGGTCCCCCCGGTATTGCATGCATTAATGCAAACGTTACGGTAATGATGACCCATAAGATTATGATTGCGCCACCTAGACGTCGAAATACATACCTTGTCATTGTCACTATCCTCCATAAAAAGTCTATCTGTTTTATTATACTACATTATGAAGTTAATTTCATGAATAACATCATTACATTTACAGAACGCCCTACATAACGTACAATAAAATATATAGTATTTTGGAGGTGTCTATGACAGAAGTACCTAGAGTCTTAACAATTCAAGACATGAGCTCCATCGGCCGTTGTGCCCTAACCGTTATGATTCCAATCATCAGCGCTATGCGTTGCCAAGCGGTTCCATTGGCAACAGCTGTATTGAGTAATCACTTAGAATATCCACACTACGAGTTTGTAGATTTATCGGCACATATGAGAGATTTTATGGACTGCTGGGATAAAAACGAAATCGACTTTCACGCTATTGTAAGTGGTTTCTTGGCATCACCAGAACAAATTCATCTCGTGGAAGAAGCCATCGATCGTTTCGGTAATAAGGGACAAATGATTATCGTCGATCCAGCTATGGCGGATGATGGTCGCCTCTATTCTATTTATACACCTGATATGGTAGTAGCTATGCGCCAACTTGTTTCCAAGGCTCATATTGTAAAGCCTAATTACACGGAGGCTTGTTTCTTATTAGATATTCCATTTTCTACAGATCCTATTAGCGATGATGAATTGCGTGATCGTTGCAAAAGGCTGTACCAAATGGGGCCTGACATGGTTATCATGACCAGCGTACCATCGGAAACGCATGCGGTTATCGCTGTCTATGATGGGCCAACTGATTATTTAAAAACTTATGATATTCCTCTTATCCCTGTGAAAGCTACAGGAACTGGGGATATCTTTACTGCTGTATTATCCGGTGCAGTAATGAGGGGATATTCACCTTATGATGCGGCAGAGTTAGCAATGAATTTTACTACCAAGGCGATTCAAGCCACAGTAGATACTGTAAAATCTATGAAACAAGGTGTAGCATTTGAGCTAGTCTTGCCAGAATTAACTCAACTATAAGCTATAAATAAAGGGGAACTTATGGATTTACTCTATGTTGTATTACGAACACTGCTCATATGTACTGTAGGTTTGCTCATCGCATTCCAAGGTCGACGTATGGGCCTATCGATTTTTAATCTAACGGGACGATTAAATCGACTTCAATTTATCATATGTTTTATCGTACTAATGATTTTATTCCACATCGTTCATTACATCGATGATCTATTCTTAGACTTTGTCGTATCCTTACCAGCTTATTGGTTTACACGGGTCATCATATGGATTTTATTAGCAACACTCTTCCCATTGTCCTGCATCTTATTTGGCCGTCGTATTCACGATATCGGCTTTAATGCATGGGCCGGGATTCTCTGGTCAGTAATTATTATTTTCATCAATACTTACTCTGCTGTATCTCCATTCAATTACTTACTGGAGCTTTTCGTATGGCTCATCGGTTTCCTCTTCTGGGTATTGCCGGGACAACCGGAACCAAACCAATACGGAAATCCTCCTTTTATGCCTGTCAATCGACCAACTTACGAGTCAATGCAACAACCAGGATCTGAATCAGAACGAGAAATTAGAAAAACCGTTCGAAAACGTCGTAAAAAACGGTAAAACATAAAACAAACATAATAAAAAACGTATCTCTATTAAGAGATACGTTTTTTATTTATACCATAACATATGCTGTTATTTAATAATCAATGCCTAGTAATTCATGAGCAGCATCAATTCAATTAAT
>CAUHTB010000102.1 GCA_959608595.1 uncultured Veillonella sp.
AATACGACCATAATCGGCAAGATAATCCACCACGCATAAAAGTACGTCGTGATGCGCCCCCAGCAGGTAATAATGGAACAGCTTTCACAGTTTACGAATGGAACAATATAAGGGCATCGGAATATGCCATAGTATACCCATTTCCCCATAATAAAGAGGAAGATAAACTGTACAATCCGACGCCAAAGCGTTAAATTCTTAGGGGCTTGTTTCCCAGATACACCAGAACTACCTTGAGTTCCACAGGTTGTAGATGACGGACAGTGATTACACATCTTTTACACCAAACCTTTCTATCAAATCGAGACCTCTCGCACTATGAACGGATGTGAATCCGTGATTTTCTAAGATTTGTTGTCCTTCTTGGGACCGTGTAAATTCAATATAATCGGCAGCCAACGCACGATCTTGTACATATTTCATCGTATTAATAGTGAAAGTAAGCGGTGCAGGTGGCACAAATTGTGCAGGTATAGAGAAGTACTCTATACGATCCTTAAACCGATCATGTGTGGTAAGACGTTTTTCAATGATGGATACATCGGCTTTACCTTCTACGAGATCACACATCATGGAAATTACACAAGCACTTTCAGCCATTAAGTTTTTCATGATACCATCGGTCAAACCAGATAATTTCATGATACCCTTTACAGATGCGCTACCTGGAGGCGAAGCGCCTAACGGCAACATAACGCGTACACCAGGCTCGGCCATATCTTTAAGATCGCGAATCCCTGCGGGATTCCCCTTAGGTGTAACGATAACGTAATCCGTAAAACATAATGGTTCAAAAGCGATACTTACACCCTTTTTGCGCATATTCTTTGCTAGATCTAAACCGCGAGCTCCAAAGACTTCTGTGCGACTCTTCTCAGCCAACAAGGATTTACCAATAGCTCCTGCAAAGGCACCAGTATACTGAATATTGTGCCCCGTGTGCATCGTATAAACTTGGTTTAAATCAAGAAAAGCTTCGGACAAGCCGCCACAAGTCCACACTTGTAATGAATCAGATTGTGTTGGCTTATAGGCACCTCGTATAAACGACGGCACTGCTGATGCGGCTGCTAACGCTAAAGCACCACCAATAAACTGGCGACGGGATATATCCTTTTTCAAAAATCCCATGTACTTACCACCTTTCACTGAACTTTACAGTACTAAGCATATACTCACATTATAGTATAAAAATCATAAGTTTTGATGATAACATGCATAAGTTTGATTAATTCATTTATATAGATTAGTCATGTAAATACTGTTCTTAAAGGTATTATTATAAAATTTTAAGATATTCTTTCCATATCTATATTATTGAATATTTATTGTATATGATGAATATGCTATTTTTTTAGGTTTAATGAAGCTAAAATCTCGCTATGCGCTCATTGCATAGTAAACAAGGACAATCGGCTCTATAGACTATATTTAGTCTCTTTACAGCACTCATGGCTCTTTAAAATTTAAATTCACTATAAAACAATACCTCCAAAAGAACGCAAAAAGGCGGTACAACCAAATGGTTGTACCGCCTTGATTCATCAATTATTCAGCAGTGAATGGCAATAAAGCAATTGCACGTGCACGTTTGATAGATGTAGTCAATTTGCGTTGATGTTTTGCGCAAGTACCGGAAATACGACGAGGTAAGATTTTGCCGCGTTCAGTCGTAAAACGACGAAGTTTAGCAACGTCTTTATAGTCGATTTGATCGATATGGTCTGCACAGAAAACGCATACTTTTCTTCTTGGCTTTCTGCCTCTATCTCTTCTCATTGCGAATCCTCCTTTTCGAATTAGTAGGAGTCCCTGACACTAGAACGGGATGTTTTCGTCATCGCCGCCTGTACTGAAACTATCAAAATTGGACCCACCTTCGAAAGAATTAGTATTCATATCAAGGGATTGGCCCACAAAGTTCGCTACCACTTCAGTAACGTACCGTTTTTGACCGTCCTGAGTCTCGTAAGAACGAGTTTGCAAACGACCTTCTACAAAGCAACGACTGCCTTTACGAAGATTGCCTGCCGCTTCACCAAGTTTACCCCATGCAACACAGTTGATGAAAGCAGTTTGTTCTTTCGTCTCATTTGTTGTGGAATCAATATAGGTGTTAGTTGCAGCTACTGTGAAAGTTGCTACAGCACGACCAGTTTTGGTATAGCGTACTTCAGGATCACGAGCTAAATTACCTAGAATTTGTACAGAGTTCATGTTTTCCTCCAGGCTTTAATTATGCTTCGTGTTTAACAATTAGATGTCTTAGGACTTCATCGTTGATTTTCAATACACGATCGATTTCTTTGATTTCAGCAGGATCTGCTTCAAAGTTGATCAATACATAGAAACCGTCAGTGAATTTCTTCACAGCGTAAGCAAGACGACGCTTGCCCCAACGATCTACCTTTTCTACTGTGCCGCCTACACGAGCAATTAAAGCTTCTACTTTTTCAATAACAGCGTTAGTTGCTTCCTCTTCAGCTGGTTTCACAATAAACATGACTTCGTATTTGTTCATACAAAATCACCTCCTCTTTCGGACTAATGCCCCTATCGACACATAGGGGTAGGAAGTGCTTACCATCAATAAGCCTTACTATTATAACCTAAAAAAAGAATGAAAGCAAGAGCTCAAATTTAAGCCCTTGCTTTCACCAATATTATATACGATTGTATTTTTCATCTTCAGGAAAAGCGATAATAGCACAAATAATTACAAATATTGCAATTACACCCATCATAGGGTCTGCCGTATCATTTGGTAAAAAGGTAAGTATCAACGATGATACAATACCACTACCATATTGCATAGCACCTAGTAGTGCCGCCCCAGAGCCAGCCATTCTGCCAGCTCTATCTAATGCTAAGGCATTTGTTACAGCCGCAATAATACCATTCATGGAGAAGAATAAAAAACAACCAATAACAATTAACCACAGTGAATGGTAGCCCACAATCATTAAGCCCATTACAACAGATACACAAATGGCAGCAAATAATGTGGCATATCGCAACAACCTATCGAGTCGTATAGCACTTACAATACGACGATTAATAGCACTTAGTAACATTACGCCAATAATATTGATAGAAAAGAGATAGCCAAAGTATTCCTTGGGAACTCCATAAACATCAATATATACATAAGGCGATCCTGTTAAAAATGCATAGATAGCAATATAAAAAGAGCTAACACATAGCGTATATTTCATAAAGCCTTTGTTACGTAATAAAATCCAATAATTATTATAGGTATGACCTATCGACTTTTTACTACGTTTCTCTAACGGATGTGTTTCTGGAATGACTAATACGGCAACGAGCATCAGAATACCGATGGCAACCAATAACCAGAATATGGCGTGCCATGTATACCATACAAGTAAATGCCCTGCCAACATCGGCCCTGCTATAGGTGCTATGGCCATAACAATAGCTAAGGTAGATAGCATTTTAGCAGCTTCAGTCCGACCATATAAGTCGCGAATCATAGCCCGTGATAACATAGGCCCTACGCAGGCACCAAACGCTTGAAACACACGCCATGCCAATAATTCCATCATAGATGAACTCAAGGCACAGCCTACAGAGCCAATGATAAATAAAACTACCCCCATAATAAGTGGCTTCTTACGTCCAATTTTATCGCTAACGGCGCCCCAGAAAAGTTGGGCTAGCGCAAAACCTATTAAGAAACCAGTCAACGTTAGCTCCGCATCACCATTAAGATTTCGCCCCATCTCAGGCATGGCAGGTAAATAAATATCCGTCGACAATGACGTAAACGCCATCAATGCACTTAATATAGAAGTAAAAAGCCATCCTTTATTGCTAATCGTCAGCATAAAGACACCACTTTCATGTAAAATCACACTATAATATGTATTTATTTAAATTATATCAAAAACAATGTTAATGCTATATAGTTTTGATATACTTTCAACAAAAAAGCGTAGTAAAATACTACGCAAAATTTTATTTATTGTACATCATAAATGGATTTT
Organism: uncultured Veillonella sp.; assembly: GCA_959608595.1. Taxonomy (GTDB): domain Bacteria; phylum Bacillota; class Negativicutes; order Veillonellales; family Veillonellaceae; genus Veillonella. The sequence goes on from CAUHTB010000102.1 coordinate 4,008, forward strand.
CTAAAAGGAATTATAAAATAAATGGTTGCGAGTAATAAATTCCCCATGATATGACCTTTTATAGTGATAAACTAAAACAATATTTATATAAATTAGAAATTCTATAGAAAATCCTTGCGTCATTATTCTATATAATTTACTATATATAGAGAAATCTGATTATAAAAAGGAGTCATCATGGCTAATATTAATGAAAACTATTTAAACCTACAAGGTTCTTATTTATTTGCTAATATCGCTAAAAAGGTTGCAGATTATCAAGCAGCTCATCCAGATGCAGATATCATTCGTCTTGGTATCGGCGATGTTACATTACCACTTGTTCCAGCAATTATCGACGCTATGAGCAAAGCGGTTCAAGAAATGGGCAAAGCTGAAACATTCCGAGGTTATGGCCCTGAACAGGGATATGATTTCTTACGTCAGGCTATTGTTGATGGCGATTACAAACCATTGGGCGTAGATATCGCTATTGATGAAGTATTCGTTTCCGATGGTGCAAAATCTGACGTTGGTAATATTCAAGAATTATTCAGCGAA
>CAUHTB010000103.1 GCA_959608595.1 uncultured Veillonella sp.
TGACTGTAGGAAGAACAAACTCATCTGCTGCATCTTTATCATAGGACTGTTGCACCGCTTCACAGGCTGATGCGGCTCTTTCACCTTGACCATTTACAATCGCATTGTAAGCAAGTTCCACACGGTCCCAACGATTATCGCGGTCCATCGCATAGTAACGACCACTCACAGTAGCAATCTTGCCACAGTTTAGCTCTGCCATATACTCTTCTAAGTCTTTTAAATAGCCTTGTGCACATTGAGGGGCTACGTCACGACCATCGAGCAAGGCATGTACATAAACGTGCTCAATACCATGATCATGAGCCCCTTTGATAACTGCCTTAATATGCTCTAAGGAGCAATGTACATTGCCATCTGATACTAGACCAATAAGATGTAAGCTTTGTTTTTTACCGACTTCGTATAGTTCCTGTATAACAGGGCGATTATAAAACTCACCAGATTCAACATCTTTAGTAATACGAGTCAAATCTTGGTACACAATGCGACCAGAACCAAGGTTTAAATGGCCAACCTCAGAATTCCCCATCTGTCCTTCTGGAAGTCCTACTGCAAGCCCTGATGCTTCTAATGTTGTATGTGGATACATATCCCACAATTGATTAAAACAGTGCGGCTTCGCCTGTACTACAGCATTGGTTGTATCTGATTGATCTCCCATGCCAAATCCATCTAGGATAACTAGCATTACGGGAGCCTTTAATTTAGCCATTTTTAACCTCATATTAAGCGTTTACTTGATTCGCCGCTTTAATAATATCAATAAATTCATCAACTACTAAAGATGCACCACCTACAAGGGCACCATCAATATTTGGTTCCCCAAGGATTTCACGAGCATTTTCGGATTTAACACTACCACCATATTGGATGCGCACGGCATCAGCAGTCTCATCATCATATAAAGAACGAATGTAATCACGAATTTCTTTACATACCTCTTCAGCTTGATCAGCGGTTGCTGTTTTACCTGTGCCGATAGCCCAAATTGGTTCGTACGCAATAATCAATTGACTAACTTGTTCCTTAGGAACGTCAACCAAAGCCCCTTTAAGTTGAGACGTAATCCAGTCTAGAGTATGACCGGCCTCACGTTGTTCTAAACTTTCACCAACACAGACAATAGGTGTCAAATTATGATGGAATGCACTTTTAATTTTTGCATTTACCGTCTCATCTGTTTCACCATAATATTCACGGCGTTCAGAGTGACCAATAATAACATAATTGACGCCTACCTCTGTAAGCATAAGCGGTGAAATTTCACCAGTGAATGCACCAGCATCATGATAATCCATGGTTTGTGCGCCTACCTCAATCGCTGTGTTACGCGTCAGCGCTACTGCACGCTCAATAGCTGTGAAAGGCGGGCAAACAACTACATCACAGGATAATTCCATATCTTGTAACACGCTGTTAAACGCTTCGATCAGAATTGATCCAGACGCAATGGTGCCATTCATTTTCCAATTTCCTGCAATAATAGGTTTCCTCATATTATGCCTCAGACAATGCAGCAATACCTGGTAGAATTTTGCCTTCTAAGAATTCTAAAGATGCACCACCACCTGTAGAGATATGGCTAATTTTATCTGCCAATCCACTTTTTTCAATGGCTGCTACAGAGTCGCCACCGCCAACGATAGTCATCGCATCAGATTCAGCTACAGCTTTCGCTACTGCATTCGTACCAGCTGCAAAGTTTTCCATTTCAAATACGCCCATAGGACCATTCCAAATAATAGTCTTCATTGGCGCCAATGCTTCTACATAGAGCTCCCGTGTTTTAGGACCAATATCTAGAATCATCCAACCATCTTCAATATTTTCAACGTCAACGATTTTAGTGTTCGCATCATTGCTGAAAGCATCAGCTACTACCGCATCGATAGGTGTCAATAATTTAGCACCTGCTACGCGAGCTTCCATAACAAGATCTGTAGCAATAGCTTCTTGACCTTCTTCAAATAAAGAGCTACCAATGTTACAGCCTTGTGCTTTAATGAAAGCATTTGCCATACCACCGCCGATGATCATTACATCAACTTTAGGTAAAAGGTTTGAAATAACAGAAATTTTATCTGTTACCTTAGCACCGCCGATAATAGCTGCCATAGGTGTTTTAGGATGCACTACAGCTGCACTTAATGCATCAATTTCTTTTTTGAGCAAGAAACCTGCTGCCATAGGGATATAGTCAGCAATACCAACTACAGATGCTGCATTTCGGTGAGATACACCGAATGCATCATTGATTGCTACATCAGCAAGAGATGCCAATTGTTTAGCAAATTCAGGGTCATTTTTAGTTTCTTCATTATGGTAACGCAAGTTTTCAAGCATCAATACATCGCCTGGTTGTAATGCTTTTACAGCCTCTTCAACCTTAGGGCCAATGCAGTCATCTACGAATGCTACTGGCTTGTTAATAAGCTCAGATAAATGTTTTGCACATGGTGCCAAAGACATTTCAGGTTTGCGTTCCCCTTTTGGACGCCCAAAGTGAGAAGCAAGAATTACCTTTGCCCCTTTTTCAATTAAATAATTGATAGTAGGTAATGCACTACGAATACGAGTGTCATCAGTGATGACACCGTCTTTCATAGGAACATTAAAATCAACACGAACAAATACTGTTTTATTATCTACTTGTAAACCTTCGATTGTTTGTTTCATCAAAGCCTCCCGATTATAAGCCTTTGCTTGCTACGAATGCTGCCATGTCGATAAGACGTTCGGAGTAACCCCATTCGTTATCATACCAAGAAACAACTTTTACCATGTTGCCATCCATAACCATTGTTAAATCAGCGTCAACAATGGAGCTACGTGGATCGGAGCTAAAGTCACAAGATACTAATGGCACATCAGATACACCTAAGATACCTTTTAATTCGCCAGCAGCTGCTTTGCGGAATGCTTCGTTGATTTCTTCTTTTGTAGCAGGTTTTTCAAGTTCGCAAACAAGATCTGTAGCGGATACATCTGGTGTAGGAACGCGCAATGCAAAACCATCTAATTTACCTTTTAATTGAGGCAATACTTTAGCAACAGCCTTTGCTGCACCAGTTGTTGTAGGAATGATAGACATAGCTGCTGCACGAGCACGACGAGGGTCTTTATGACGTGCATCAAGAATTTTTTGGTCATTTGTATAGGAATGAATTGTAGTCATCATACCGCGTTTGATACCGAATTCATCGCATAAAACTTTAGCAAATGGAGCCAAGCAGTTTGTTGTACAAGATGCATTGGAGATGATATGGTGTTTTGCAGGATCATACATATCTTGGTTTACACCCATAACCATAGTTAAGTCTTCGTTTTTACCAGGTGCAGAAATCAATACTTTTTTAACTGTAGGTTGATTCAAATGAACTTTTGCTTCCTCTGCATCGCGGTATTTACCTGTACATTCCATAACGATTTCTACGCCTTCTTCAGACCAAGGCAATTTAGAAGCATCGCGGTCATGGAATACGCGGATTTTTTTACCATCAACATAAATGTTGTCTTCATCGAATGTTACTTCGTTAGGAATTGTGCCATGAACAGAGTCGTATTTTAATAATAATGCAGTACCTTCATTATCGCCAGTAGCATTGATTGCTACAACTTCTACGTCAGGATTGTTAATCGCTGCACGTACTACACATTTACCGATACGACCAAAACCGTTAATACCAACTTTTACTGCCATTGTTAGATCCTCCTAATAACAAAAATATTCTAACAAAATATTTAACTACTAACTTCATTTATAACGCTGAAATTTGTAACAATTGACGCATACCTTCTGCAGCTTGCTCATCAATGATAAGTATGCCTTTTTGACAAGCTCTCATAACACCAATAATGGCACTCGATTTGTCTTGGCCACCAGCCACAGCAATCACATTTGGAATTTTTGCAACATCCGGAAGTGATAACCCAATATTATTAGTGGAGTAAATCAACTTACCATCTATATCGCAATATTGACCAAGAGCTTCGCCAACAGCATGATTATCTACTAACTGCTTACGCACATCATCAGCTATATGGCGCTGATCCGCCATGCGCATAGCTGTACCAATACCAAACAACAATACGTCAGTCCTACTAATGAGATCCCCAATTTCCTTAATTTGAGGTTCACAAGTCATGAGCATATGCAATGAGTCTTGTGAAAGCCCATCAGGTAAATGGAGCATTTTATAGGTCCCACGAAGCCGTTCAGCAAGCACCGAAGCAATTACGTTAGCTTGATATTCTACAACCTCACCAACGCCCCCACGGGCAGGTACAACAATAGGATTAAATGGTAATACAGGCATCTCTTCAGCTACTGCAGCCATTGTACTACCACCACTGATAGCAACTACAGAGTCAGGTTCTAATAATTCCTGTAATAGCTTTGCTGCTGCAAAACCTAACTTTTTAACCATCAACGTTCCTTCTGTAGGCGTGATGATAACCCTATCGATATGAAGTGCTTCAGTCAATCGATGTTCTAGCTCGTTAATACGATCTA
>CAUHTB010000104.1 GCA_959608595.1 uncultured Veillonella sp.
CATTAGAAAAAGTTCTTCTTGAAGAAAATGGTAAACATAAAGATTGGGCATGTACTGAAGAGATGATGAGTCTCACTAAAGACGGTAAAGCTCTTTACTTACATTGCTTACCAGCAGATATTACAGGTGTAAGTTGTGAAGAAGGCGAAGTAGACGCAACAGTATTCGATCGCTATCGCGTACCTCTTTATAAAGAAGCAAGCTACAAACCATATGTTATTGCAGCTATGATTTTCTTAAGCAAATTTAAGAATCCTGTAGAAACCTTAAAAGAATTAGAACGGAAGGGAACTGACCGAGTTCAACCGTAAAGTAAACTTTAGGGGCCATCCGTGTTGATGGCCCCTTTTTATTCTTAATAGTTTGTTATGAGGCATAACATGAAAAAAAGAGTTGTAGTAGCGTTAGGTGGGAATGCATTAGGTAATTCCCTTCCGGAACAAAAAATTGCAGTAAAAAGTACAGCTAAAACGATTATTGATTTAGTAGAAGCTGATTGTGATGTAGTAGTAACTCATGGCAATGGTCCTCAAATTGGTATGATCAACAATGCGATGGCTGCATTGACACGAGAAGTAGAAGGACAACCTAATACACCATTGTCCGTATGTGTGGCCATGAGCCAAGCATATATCGGGTATGACTTACAAAATGCTCTTCACGAAGAGTTGTTGAATCGTGGTATTGAACATCTACCAACTATGACAATGGTTACGCAAGTATTAGTTGACCAAAATGACCCTGGATTCCAAAATCCAACAAAACCGATCGGTCACTTTATGACTAAAGAAGAAGCTGAATATGCAGAAAAAAATTACGATTACGTTGTAAAAGAAGACTCAGGTCGTGGTTATCGTCGTGTAGTAGCATCCCCAGCACCTCAGGAGATTATCGAAATTGAAGCTATTAAAGGCTTAGTAGGTAAACAACTAATTGTTGCTTGTGGTGGTGGCGGTATCCCTGTAACTAGAGAAGGCAATGAACTTCATGGTGCAGCAGCCGTTATCGATAAAGACTGGACAAGTAGTTTATTGGCCCAAGAAATTGATGCAGATGTACTCGTTATCTTAACAGCTGTTGAAAAAGTAGCTATTAATTTTGGTAAAGAAAATGAAAAATGGTTAGATGAAATAACCGTGGCAGATGCGAAAAAATATGCAGCAGCAGGCGAATTTGCAGAAGGTTCTATGAAACCTAAAGTAGAAGCAGCTATTGCCTTTGCAGAATCTAAAAAAGGCCGTGTTTCCATTATTACATTATTAGAAAAATCTAAGGATGGTATAGCAGGAAAAACAGGTACGCGTATCGTATTATAATAATATATAGATTTATAAGTATACATCCAACGACTCGTTGGGGAGGTGCCCGTATGATTATATTAGGAAAAGGTACTGTAATTACTCGTGACACTGATAGACCTATCATTTATGATGGTGCCGTTGCTATTGATGGGACTCAAATTATTGATATCGGAACATATGATGAGTTATGTAAAACTTACACAAATGCAGAAATTATTGACGCTCACGGCGGCTTGATTATGCCAGGTTTTATCAATGCACATCACCATATTTATTCCGCTCTTGCACGCGGTTTATCCTTGCCAGGACCAGCACCAACTAACTTTGGTGAAATTTTAGAAGGCTTATGGTTCTATTTAGATAATAAATTAACAGCTCCAGATGTGAAGGCTAGCGCATTACTTACATACTTAGGATGTATCGAAAATGGCGTCACTACTATCTTCGATCATCATGCAAGCTATGGGGAAACTGCTAATAGTTTATCTGTAATTGCTGATGTGGCTAAACAGTTTGGTGTTCGCTCTTGCTTATGCTATGAAGTATCTGACCGTAATGGTGTTGATCAAATGAAAGCAGCTGTTGCAGAAAATGTACGTTTTGGTAAAGAAGCGAAAAAAGATCCATCTAGACTCGCTGCTATGATGGGCTTACATGCATCCTTCACGTTAAGTTCTGAAACATTAGATTATGTGAAAGCACAAAATGAAGACAAGTTAGGTTATCACGTTCATGTTGCTGAAGGCCCTGAAGATGTGGCAGATAGTAAAGAAAAATATGGCATGACACCTGTGAGACGACTTGTAGAGGCAGGGATTTTAGGACCTAAGAGTATTGCAGGTCACTGCGTACATGTAACTGATCAAGATGTGGAATTATTGAAAGAATCTCAAGCTAAGGTTGTGCATAACCCAGAAAGTAATATGGGTAATGCAGTAGGCACAACAGATATCTTGAAACTATTAGGTGCAGGTATCACAGTTGGTCTAGGTACAGATGGTTACACAAATGACATGCTCGAATCTTATAAAGTAGCAAACTGCCTTGTAAAACATGAGCAACATAAACCATATGTAGGCTGGGGTGAAGTTCCTCATATGCTATTTGAAAACAACCGCAAAATGGCGAATGAATTCTTCGATACTACAGTTGGCATCCTTAAAAAAGGTGCCGCAGCTGACGTAATCGTTCTTGATTACGCAGCACCAACGCCACTTGATGAAAATAACATCAATGGTCACTTATTATTCGGTGCTAATGGTATGTATGTGGTAACAACTATTAGCGATGGTGTACCACGTATGATCGATCGTAAGTTACAAGGCATCGACAAAGCTGAAGTAATGAATGAAGTTTTAGCAACATCTAAAGGTTTATGGAAACGACTAAACCCATAACGCAAGCGCTTTAAAGGAGTGTGACATTATGAGTGACATTATGTATCCGGTAAGTTTCGGAAATTTGATGAACCACATTATGACTGAGTACAAGATGTACAATCGTATTTACAATGTAAATAAAATTCATCGTACTAATCATGATCAACGCTTATCTATCTTTGGTAAATCCATTGAAAACCCTGTAGGTCCTGCAGCTGGCCCTAATACACAGTTGGCACAAAACATTGTGGCATCTTATGTAGCTGGTGCTCGTTGCATCGAATTAAAAACTGTACAAATTATGTACGGTGAAGAATTAGGTATTCCTAGACCTTGTATCTACTCTGTAGACGAAGCATACAACGTAGAATGGTCTTCCGAATATAGCTGTGATGAAGCTGCTGATGAATACATCAAAGCTTGGTTCGCATTAAAATTAATCTCTAAAGAGTTAGGCTTAGGCGATCCAGATGGCTTCTTATTTATCATGAGTGTTGGTTACAACTTAGCTGGTATTAAGAGTCCAATGGTTGATAAATTTATCAACACAATGCGTAGTGCATCTCAATCTCCTATGTGGGATGAATGTAAACAATGGTGTCTTGACCATGTAGATGAATTTGAACATATCGATGCTGATTTCATCAACTCCATTAGTGATGAACTTTGCCAAGCAATCACATTGTCCACAATGCACGGTTGCCCAGCTGAAGAAATCGAATCCATTTGCTCTTACCTTATCAGTGAAAAAGGCCTTCACTTATACTTGAAATGCAACCCTACATTGTTAGGTCCAAAACGCATTAGAGAGTTGTTAGATAATGCTGGCTTTGAATACATTGACTTTGAAGATCATCAATTCGAAGTTGACCTTCAATTCGATAAAGCTGTTCCAATGTTAGAACGTCTTATCGCTCTTGGTGAAAAACACAACAAGATCTTTGGTGTTAAATTGACAAATACATTCCCTGTACAAATTCATAACAATGAATTGCCAGGCGAGCAAATGTACATGTCTGGTAAATCCTTGTTACCTGTAACAATTGGTGTAGCTGAACTTCTCAGTGCTCAATTCGGTGAACGCTTACCAATGTCTTACAGTGGTGGTGCTGTAAAACAAAATATCAAAGCTATCTTTGATTGTGGTATCTGGCCTGTAACAGTATGTACAATTCTTCTACAAGGCGAAGGTTACAATACGTTCAAAGGCTTAGCAGATGAAGTTGAATCTACCGATTACAACGCTGCTTTGAAAGTGCATAAAGATCTAATCGCTAAACTTGCTAAAGATATTAGTGAAAATAAAATCTTCAAGAAGAGCGATGCAATGAAGAAAAAACGTGAAGCAATGCCATCCTTCCCTGGTACACGTAGCTCTGACTACCACTGCCGCGTAGTATGTGGTGCTTGCGTTCGCGTATGTCCTAACAGATGTAATGAAGTCGTTACTGTAAATGATGCTAAATTGATCGTCCATGTAGATCAAAGCTGTAATGAGTGTGGTAACTGTGCATGTCATTGCGTAGAACCTTGTCAACCATACAAGGATCGCATTACATTCTTCCACAATGCTGAAGCTTTAGCAGATAGTACAAATGATGGTTTCTACATCACAGGCACTAGCTGTGGTTACCGCTTCAAAGGTGAAGAAGCCGTATGTGACATTGATGCATTACCTGAAGAATTGAAAGGAGTTGTACATGCCTTCTGTAAAGAGCATGTGTACTATGTATCATGATTATCATACAACAAGGGGACTTGGTCTTAACTGATCGAATCCTTACCGGAGATTTATTAATTGATGGCGACAAAATTGTCGCCATCGATGAACAC
>CAUHTB010000105.1 GCA_959608595.1 uncultured Veillonella sp.
ACAGTACTTTGGGGCGCAAGATGTGGAAATCATTAAAATTGAAGGCTCTGTTGAGCTAGCACCTCTAGTAGGGCTAGCTGATGCCATCGTAGATATTACAGAAACGGGCACAACATTGCGTGAAAACAACTTAGAAATCTTTGACTGGTTACAAAAGATTTCTACTCGCTTAGTAGCTAATCCATTAGCGTTGAAACAAAAGCGTAATACCATTTTTAAACTTATAGACCAGCTTTCAGAAGCCATTAATAAATAAGAGATAGAACTAATAGTGCGAATAGCATATAGGAAGAAGGATAAGACATGAAAATTTATAAGGAAACATTAGATACGATGCTCGGTATCGTGCGAAATTATACGCAACAAACTACAGATATGGAAATTGAACGCCGCGTGTACGATATCATTGCTGACGTTCGCACCAATGGTGATGCGGCTTTAAAGGCCTATTCTGAAAAATTTGATGGTGTATCTATCGAAGACTTCAAGGTGCCTCAAGAGGAAATCGATGCTGCTTATGAGTCCTTATCCGATGATTTGAAAGCAGCCTTAATAAAGGCAAAGGCTAATATTACTGAGTTCCACAGCCGTGAAATTGAGCAAGGCTTTGTGGATATGGATACACCGGGCATCATCCGTGGTCAAAAGGTGATCCCATTAGCTCGCGTTGGTCTTTACGTTCCTGGCGGTACAGCAGCGTATCCTTCTACTATCATTATGACTGCGTTGCCAGCTAAAATTGCAGGCGTTAAAGAAATTGTCATGGTTACACCTCCCCAAAAGGACGGCATCAATCCTGCTGTACTAGGTGCAGCCAAGCTTGCTGGCGTTGATGCAGTATACCAAGTTGGTGGCGCTCAAGGTGTAGCAGCTCTTGCATATGGTACTGAAAGCATTCCAAAGGTCGATAAAATCGTAGGCCCTGGCAATATTTACGTAGCCACTGCAAAACGCCAAGTATTCGGTCAAGTTGACATCGATATGATTGCGGGCCCTAGTGAAATCGGTGTTATTGCTGACGACAGTGCTAATCCAGTTCATCTTGCTGCGGATCTTTTGTCCCAAGCGGAACATGATCCTCGGGCGCGAGCTATTATGGTTACTACTAGTGAAAGCCTAGCAAATGCCGTATCTGATGAGGTAGAACGTCAATTGAAATTGTTGCCTCGTGAAAGCATCGCTCGTCCTGCTATTGAAAATAACAGTTATATAGCTGTTATGAATAGTGTTGAAGACATGTTTACAGTCATGAACGAAGTAGCACCAGAGCATTTGGAAATCCAATTGCCAGATCCAATGAACTATATGAGCCTCGTTCAAAATGCAGGTTCTGTATTCCTCGGTGCCTATGCATCTGAGCCATTGGGCGACTACGTAGGCGGTACAAATCACGTGTTGCCTACAAGTGGTACAGCACGCTTCTCCTCTCCACTTGGTGTATATGATTTCGTAAAACGTACATCCTTTACACAATTTACAAAAGAACGGTTAGAAGAAGTGGCAACACACATTACTACATTAGCTCGTACAGAAGGCCTCGAAGCACATGCTCGCGCCATCGAAGTACGCTTTGAAAAATAGTGTATATAAATAGATTAATCATATATTTGGAATCGATATTTAAATACTGCTTTAAACATAGATTGAAATAGTAATTAGAAATATAGATTGTAACAATAGATTTGGAGTACAGAGGTCGTTATGATACGCACAGGTACGGTGCAACGCACCACGCAAGAAACAGATATTACAGTAGAACTTACCCTTGATGGGGCGCAAACGAGCTCCATCTCCACAGGGATTGGATTTTTTGACCACATGTTGACGCTGCTGGCGAAACATGGCCGCTTTGGCCTTGTAGTTGAGGCAAAGGGTGATACATACGTAGATGCTCACCACACCGTTGAGGACATTGGATTGGCGTTAGGTCAAGCTTTGGTGAAAGCCCTTGGCGACAAGGCTGGTATCGAGCGTTACGGCGATGCCTGGGTTCCTATGGACGAAGCACTAACACAAGTTGTAATCGACTTGAGCGGCCGCCCGTACCTTGTATTCCAAGGTGAATGGAGCACTCCAGTTCTTGGGGGCAACTTTGAAACAGAGCTAGTGGAGGATTTCTTTCAAGCTCTTGCTATGAGCGCTGCTATGAATTTACATGTTCGCAATCTATATGGTCGCAACACGCACCACATTATTGAAAGCATGTTTAAGGCTACAGGCCGCGCATTGCGCAAGGCCGTTACTATTAACCCAGATATTCAAGGGGTAAACTCTACAAAGGGTGTTATTTAATACAGTCATTTAATAAAGGAGAACCTATGATTTTTCCAGCTATAGATTTACAAGATGGTCGCAGCGTTCGCCTCTATAAAGGTGACTTCGCGCAGGAAACGGTTATCAATCCAGATCCAGTGGACCAAGCAAAACAATATGAAGATGCCAAGGTAGGCGCACTCCACCTCGTCGATTTAGATGGTGCTAAGGCGGGCAAGCCTGTTAACGTAGACATTGTAAAAGCAGTGCGTCAGGCTTTCACAGGCATCCTTGAAATCGGCGGTGGTATCCGCGATAAAGTGGCTGTTGACCTCTATTTAGGTTTAGGCGTAGACAGAGTTATCTTAGGTTCTGTGGCCCTTAAAAATCCTGAGCTTACGAAACAGGTTATCGCTGAATACGGTGCAGAGCGTATCGTTATCGGTGTAGACGGTAAAAATGGAAAGGTCGCTGCTGAAGGTTGGCTCGATCAATCCGATGTGCCTATGACCGATTTAATCGGCGCCATGATTGAAGGCGGAGCAAAGTACTTTATCGTTACTGATGTGGACCGGGACGGTACCATGCAGGGGGCTAACGAAGACTTGCTCGGCAATTTGCAAAAAACATTCCCTACAGCTCGTATCGTTGCCTCTGGTGGTGTTCGTAATTTAGAAGATATTAAATCACTTGAAGCAAAAGGCGTCATGGATAGTATCGTCGGTAAAGCGCTATATGAAGGAACGATCACATTAGAAGAAATCGCTGAGTATAACCAGCAAAACTAATAGAATTGACCATGTAGTATACGCTCTTAGTTTAATGAGTTATAAGGTATATCTAATATCTAATATTTTTTAGCTTATAACTTATGTAGGGGCATAACAGATAATATATTGGGTAGTACTCAATGGAGAGGAGCATTATGTTAGCGAAACGGATCATTCCGTGCCTAGATGTGGATGATGGGCGCGTTAAAAAAGGGGTTAACTTTGTTAATCTCGTAGATGTTGGCAGTCCCGTAGATATTGCAGCATCCTATGAGCAACAACAAGCAGACGAGCTTGTCTTTCTAGATATTACGGCCACTGTTGATGCACGGACCACCATGCGCGATGTGGTGCAAGAGATTTCATCCCAAGTATTTATGCCTCTCACCGTTGGTGGCGGCATTAAGAGTATCGATGATATGACGGCTTTATTGAAAGCTGGTGCTGACAAGGTGTCCTTGAACTCTACAGCCCTTGCTAAACCTGAACTCATCACAGAAGGGGCTCAAAAGTTTGGCAATCAATGCATGGTAGTAGCTATCGATGTGAAAACTGATGAAGAAACGGGCGAATGGTATGCCTATACTCACGGCGGTCGTAACCGTACCGAATGGAAGGCTCTTGATTGGGCTAAGGAGGTTGTATCTCGTGGGGCCGGAGAACTGCTCGTAACGAGTATGGACAAGGACGGTACAAAATCTGGCTTTGATATTGAACTATATAAGGCAATTGAAGCCGTTGTAGATGTGCCTATTATCGCCTCTGGCGGTGCAGGTACTGTACAAGATTTTATAGACCTTTTTGAACAAACAGGCGTGACAGGCGCCTTAGCGGCATCGATTTTCCACTTTGGGGAGATTAAAATTCCAGAACTCAAAGATGAATTACGAGCTCACGGCATTACTGTACGATAGAAAGTAGCTTTCATACATACGTTTTTAAATAATTACAGTATTTAAGGTACTTGAAGGTAGTACATAAAAGGCTATGGTAACGATACTAAGAAAACACTGAGTTTTAAAACGATTATTTTCATAAAGGATTACAATATGAAACCTGATTTTGAAAAGGGAAATGGCTTATTGCCAACGGTTGTACAAGATGCAGATACAAAAGATGTTCTCATGGTGGCGTGGATGAACGAAGAAAGCTTTCACAAAACACTAGAGACAAAGGAAACGTGGTTTTGGTCTCGTTCTCGTCAGGAGCTATGGCACAAGGGCGGCACGAGTGGTAATGTGCAACATGTGGTGAGTATGGCTCTCGATTGCGATGGCGATACCTTGCTCATTCAAGTGAAACCGGAAGGCCCTGCATGTCACACCGGGCGTACAAGCTGTTTCTTTAATGATGTAGAGGCATAGCGGTCCTTAATAGAACAATATTGGCAGTCAATGGGATTGGCACAATAGGTTAGACAAAAGAGAATATAAATATAAGAGATATAATGGAGTTATATATGGCACAG
>CAUHTB010000106.1 GCA_959608595.1 uncultured Veillonella sp.
CAATCGTATTAAGACCAACCAGCAATCTATCCACTACAGAGCGCAAGGAAGCACGGTCGATAGCACGCTCTAAATCAGTAGCTGAAGCATCCGGCCTTGCTAGTCGAATATTATCCTCAAAGGATGCATGGAAGATATATGTATCTTGCGTAATAGTGCCTAACGCATTACGCCATGTATCGATAGAAATATCCTTTAATTCTACGTCACCTACATAGATGGAACCACCATAATCATATAAACGCTCAAGCATATTGAATAATGTAGTCTTACCAGAGCCACTAGCCCCAACGATGGCAACTGATTGCCCTTGTTTAATGTCTAATCTAAGATGTTCATAAATGCAACGATCTTTATTATAACCGAAAGATACATCAGTAAAGGTAATGTCTCGATTAGCATTGAATGGTTTTGGTTCCTTCGGATCTACCACAGGCATTGGCTCATTGGTGAGTGCCATGAGACGACTTGTAGCTACCTTGCTTTCAGCACCATGGTGAACGGCAGCAATCATAGGTTGTAATGCCTCAAACCAAGCTTGTGTACCAATAGCAGCAACCGCTACCATAACACTAGCCCAAGCACCTGTCAAAGCATTAGCAGCCAATATGGCTACAATAACAACAGTAATTTGCACACCACCTAGGAACAGCGTATTTCCTAAGTTCATGCCGCGCTCAATAACACCCTTATTAGCGTCCACAGTATGCATCATATGTTGAATACGATGATAGACTAAATCTTCATTGCCATAGCTAATGACATCCTCTAAGCTATCCATAGTATCACTTAATAGTGATTTATATTCCCCTTGTTGCGGTCCAATCGCTTTCAACGATTGTTTATTATGAGCATATACAACTAAAGGCAATATCAAACCTAATAGTAAAGCTGCCAAAACTATAGGCATAACCAAAGTGCTATCAATCGTAGATACACCATAGGCCACTAAAACAGTTAAAGCAATGGCTGCTACAGGAGGAATTAGTGTACGTAAGTAGAAGAATTGTAATACCTCTATATCCCCCATAATACGGCCTAACATATCCCCTGCACCAAAGCGTTTAAGAATAGCTGGTGCTAATGGTTCCAAATGAGCATAGAACCATACACGCAAACCATATAATCCTTGGAATGCCATCCGATGAGAGGTATAGCGCTCAAAATAGCGACATACGGCACGGCTAACACCGAAGAATCGAACCCCTACAATGGCAAGGCTCAAATAAGTAAGGCCTGGTTGCAATGCAGCTGAGGCCAATAACCATGCAGACACAGTTAAAAGCCCTACATTCATGAATACCGTTAAGAATGTAAAAATCAAAGCTAATACCAAGGACCACTTTGCAGGACTTAATACAGTGAATAATAAACGCCATCCTTGTAAGCCCATATTAGACGTTGACACTTCAGATGTATGTGTATCGTTTCCGCGTACATAAGCATCTTTTTTATCAATAGAAATTGAATAATCTAGCTCATCTCTATCTTGAATATCAAATGATTTCCCTGTTTGCAACTGCTCTTCAATAGTTGAAGAAAATTCTCCTAAACCAGAGGTGACAAGGTCTTTAAAATATCCATCTAACGCAATAAGCTCTTCATAAGAACCTTGTTGAATGATACGCCCCTGTTTTAAGACGTATAACGTAGAAGCCCAGTGCATCGTTTGTAGGCGATGGCCAATAATAATAACAATTTTATTCTCCATCAAACGTTGGATAGCACTACTTATGATAGATTCTGTTTTTACATCAAGATGTGCCGTTACCTCATCGAGAATTAACACTTGCCCTTTTCGTAAGAACGCACGTGCTAACGCCACCCGTTGACGTTCGCCACCACTAAGACCTAAGCCACCTTCACCAATAATCGTATCAAGACCTTCTTGTTGTCTATTGATCACATCCAGTAGCTGTACTTCTTTACATGCTTCTATAATCTCTTTATCACTTACATTCATCCCAAAGGATACTACGTCACGCAAGGTCCCTTTCATGATATGAGGATGCTGGGATACATAGGTGATTTGTTGGCGCCACCACTCAATATCGATATTACAAACATCAAGACCATCGATGGTAACAGCACCTTTAGGAGCAGTTAAAAAGCCTCCAATAATATGAGCGATTGTAGATTTCCCGGCTCCACTTTCACCAACAAGCATAATCGGAGAATTGCGTTTAGCCACTAAAGAAATATGTTGTACCCCATTTTCACTACCTTCATAGGTAAATGTTAAATCCTTAATTTCAATAGCTTGTATAGGTCCTTGAAGTTTAGATTGCCCACCTACAGGTAATGATGGCTGGCGATTCATAAACTCTTCGTATTTTAAAATGGAGGTCTTCCCTGCCATTCCCGTATGGAATGCAGCCCCCAGTTGTCTAAATGGCGTATAGAACTCTGGTGCTAATAACAAAATAAAGAAGGCGGAAAAGAATGGAATCTCCCCATCCAATAATGTTAAGCCTAGGTATACTGCAATCAATGCCGTACTAATAGTACTTACGAGTTCAAGAACCAATGCAGATAAGAACGCCACGCGCAACACACGCAAAGTAGAGTCTTTAAACTCTTCAGATAAACGACCAATGACCTTGATTTGATCCTTCGCACGGCCAAAAAGTTTTAATGTGGTGATACCTTGCAATACATCGAGGAAATGCCCAGACAAGAAACTCATACGTTCCCACTGTTCTTTATTAAGGCGATCTGCTTGCTTGCCGATTAAAATCATAAAGAATGGAATCAATGGTACTGTAACAATTAGAATGATGCCAATTATAGGCAATGTATCTACAATAGCAATGCCCATGATAAGAGGAATCATAATAGCATATAAAATTTGCGGAATATATCGAGCTACGTAAGCATCTACTTGCTCTAATCCATCTGTAAGCATATGGATTACATCGCCGTGGCGCTCCTTATGTTGAACACCTAGCTTAAACATATGTGCTAAAGCTCGTTTTCTAAAGGTTGCTTTTACTGCACTACCCAATCGGTTGGCTACAGATTCTTGCACATAATGTGCTATTAATCTCACAATAATAGCAATCCCTAAATAGATAATGGTATACCTTTCATCTTGTAAGGTATTTTCAGAAAAAATAAAATTATTAATTAAGGTTCCAAAGAACCAAGCTTGCCCAACAATGGATAGACTTTCAACTAAACAAGTTAAGCCTAGTAATAAAAGCTGACCTTTATGTTCTAGCAACGCTTTAAAGGCGGTACGCTGTATCATAGTATCCCCTATGGTAAATATAGTTAATATAAAAAATCATATGAATTTAGAATCTAATATATACGATCAAATGAATCTAAATTTATCAATATTATATTCATCTTACCACAAAAAAGAGGCGTGCCGCTACGACACGCCTCACATTGAGACTTAAATTTTATAACTCACGAGAGTTATAAAGCTATTCTATTAATAGTGTAAGTCTTTTTCAGATACACGATGACGGAATGTCCAGTATACCCAGATTTGGTAAGCCAATACGATTGGCACAAATACGAAGGCTACACAAGTCATCAATGTCAATGTGTAAGTAGAGTTACCTGCATTTGCAATAGTTAAGCTCCAATCAGGATTCAAAGAAGAAACCATGATGCGAGGGAACAAACCAGCAAAGTAAGCAGCTGTTACAGAAATAACAGTTAAGGAGCTAAATACAAAGCCCCATTTTGTATTGCGGGTACGTGCAGCACCCCAAGAAATGAGGAAGAACACGATTGCTAATGCGAAGCACACGATTGCTAATACAGAGTTGAACAAATCTGTACATACATATGTAGCAGCAACCAATACTAAGGCACCGATTGCAGTAGGAACACCAACTACCAAAGAAGCTGCACGAGCGCGTTCGGAAACCGCACCAGCTGTTTTGATAGAAGTGAATAAGCCACCATGGTATGTGAATACCAAGATAAATGCAATACCGCAAAGTACTGTGTATGGGCTTAATAAATCAAAGAATGTGCCTACATATGTCATGCTTGCATCAATTGGAGTACCTTGAATCAAGTTACCAACTGTAACGCCCCACAATAATGCAGGAATCAAGGAACCAAAGAAAATGCAGTAGTCAAAAGTTTTACGCCATAACAAGTTAGGGCTCTTGGATCGGAATTCAAAAGATACGCCACGGATAATAAGAGCCGCAAGCATTAAGAATAACGCTAAATAGAAACCACTAAACAATGTAGCATATACATGAGGGAAGGATGCAAATAATGCACCACCTGCAGTAATCATCCATACCTCGTTGCCATCCCAAACAGGGCCCAAGGCATTGATCATTTGACGACGTTCAACGTCAGTTTTACCGATGAATGGTAATAAAATACCAGTACCATAGTCAAAACCTTCTAATAAGAAGAAGCCAGCGAATAGTACAGTAATTAAAATAAACCATACCACTTCAAGGTTATTAAAAATTAATTCCATAATCTCGCCTCCTCTTTTTCAACTACATC
>CAUHTB010000107.1 GCA_959608595.1 uncultured Veillonella sp.
CAATGGTACATAACGAAGTGTGTCAATCATGATACCTGTTTACATCGTTACCGGATTTATCAGTTCTGGTAAAAGTACATTCATAAATGAACAATTACAATACCGTAAAAAACTTGGCGGCACAGCATGTATCAGTGCCGAACAAGGCTCTGTATCACTTATTAAAGATGCTTTACAACTTAACCCTGATAAACTCAGTGCAATCACGCCTAATCAACCTGACACCTATAGTTCTATAGCAGATGAAATCGCAACCTATATCAACAAGACAAATCCCAAAGAAATATGGATTGAATGGAATGGTATGGTCAGCTTTCACCAACTAGAAACCTTGCTATACAGTGATAAGCTGCATCACATGTTGCAAATTGAAAAGGTATTATACCTTTGTACAGATCAATTCGTCGCATCGATGTTGCCTGGTTTAGGTAATGATGTAACAAGCCAATTATACAGTGCAGATTGCATCATCACAGAGACCGATACACATCATGCCTTATTACGGACCTATAATAGAGAGGCCAAGATTGTAACAGCGCCAACGCCAGAAAAGGTAGAGCAATTATGTCGCAATTCTACGTGGGGCCTCATACCAAATCTATTAGTTATCGGCATTACCGCCTATATACTTTTAGTTACCGCATTTCGTCATGACATTCCTTACTCCATTCATCAATGCTTTGCCATCATTACAGGGCTCATTATCGAAGCGATCCCATTCCTTTTATTAGGAACTATTGGCTCAACTGTTATACGCTATTTTGTACCACAGAGCGTACTACTAAAACTATTAGGCGATTATTCTTGGAAAAGCTATGGTGCCGCCATGGTTAGTGGCCTAGCCTTACCTGTATGTGACTGTGCTATTATTCCATTATTTAAAGCACTCACAGATAGAGGCGTACCATTATCTGTGGCCCTCCTATTTATGCTCGCCAGCCCAATCATCAATCCTATTACCATTCTCTCCACTTGGTATGCCTTTCCAGATGATCCCATGATTTCTGTATGGCGTATCGTCCTTGGACTTGGCGTAGCTTTATTAGTGGCATTATCGTTCCGCTTCTATCCACCTTCAAAGGCACTAATGAAAGCTAGAAATACTCAGAATCTCAGTTATGAAGAGATTTTAATAGAGTCATCTAAGAGTAAATACATCAACAAAAAAAGATTGTTAATTCATATGGAAAAAGAGTTTTCCCAACTCTTATTCTATTTTTCCATGGCTGCCGGTGTTTTATCAGTAGTTCAAGTATATGGAAAACCTTGGCTCATCAATGCGGGTATCACATTACCTATCGTGTGGGCTATTCCAATCTTGCTAGTATTAGCTTTCTTCTTCTCAATCTGTTCTACATCAGATGCTATTATAGGCAAATCCTTGAGCACCCTATTCCCTATAAGCTCAGTTATGGGCTTCCTCATCTTAGGTCCAATGCTCGATATTAAAAACGTATATATTTTAAAACAATATATGCCAACTTCATTTATACTTCGTCTCGGTATAACCATTGCAGTCATGTCTTATATAGCTGCCTTAGGTTTTCAATTCTTTGTAGGCTAATTTTTAATCATTACAATTTCAGTTCTTAATGAATATAAAAGGAGATGATTCTATGAAATTAGGGCTGAAAGATCGCTTTTCCATCGTGAAAGGCGCTCTCTATCTAATCTTAGGTATCTGCTGTGTATACCTAATTCTGACGGGCCGTTATTTGAACTATATTGCACCCCGATATGAACTACTGCTCGGCATCAGTAGCATAGCTCTTATAGTAGGTGGATTAGCAACTATCATTTGGGCTCCTTCCCGCTATTACAAGCACAATTGGCGTTCTATCGTGCCTATTATTATCCCCGTAGTTTTGCTCATTGTTCCCCCTGTCCTAGTTCCTAATACTGGTGTTCACGGCGCAGCACGGGTTAATGATGATACGAACAATTTTGACTTTACAAATGATGCTATAGGTGAGGTTATTACCGTTAATAGTGAGAGCAAAGAGCCTGGCATTTCTAAGGACAAAAAAGAAATCGTACTAAACTCCGATAACTTCTATCAAACCATCGTAAAGGTCGGCTCTAATGTGGAGCAATACAAGGACTACACTGTATATATGACAGGCTATGTAAATCGCGATGATAACACGCTAAAATCTAATGAGTTTACCATCTCTCGTATGGCTATGTCTTGTTGCATCGCTGACGTAGCACCCATTGGCATGACGGCCTATAAACCAGATGGCGATAGTTTAGCTAATGAACAATGGGTTTCTATCGAAGGCAAAGTATCTACACGAGACTTCCACGGTCGTGCTCAACCATATGTAGAAGTAACCAAAATAAAAACAGCAGAACCTATTTTAGGTTATGTATATCCTTAAATAAATAATATTAAATCAATAGTCTTAATAAATCTTAAAGAGGTATCATTAAACAGTCTTAAATAGATCTGTAAACAAATAAAACCGAGGCATAACGCCTCGGTTTTAATAAATATATAGTTTTAATAAATAATAGTATTATATAAAGACTATATTATCGATGTAATTCTTTAACAATTCGTTTGCCAAGAGATGCCGCAACGGCACAAAGGAAGATATCTGGACCTACTGGAATCAAGAAGCATGTAATAATAACGGCCTCTACTCCAATTGGTTTACCTAAATACAAGTTCATAATGAAGTATAGATAGATCATACCAAGACCATATACGATAAATAGATTTAATATGGAACCTGCTAATAATCGTTTAAAGGAAAGTTTCCCCATAGATTCTGCAATACGACCTACTGCATAAGCACCTACCATAAAACCGATCAAATAGCCAAAGGTAGGTTGTAAAATGTAACCAGGACCACCACCAGATGTAAAAATTGGTACCCCAATTAATCCTAAAACAATATAAATGCCAACGCTAGCAGCCCCCAATCGACTGCCCAGTACAATGCCTGCGAGAGTAGTAAATAAGATTTGTAATGTAAATGGACAATTTGGTAATGGTACCCGTATAAAAGCACCTACGGCAATCAATGCGACAAAAAGTGCTGTCATAGTTAACTGACGGGTAGTGATGCGACCTTGTTTCGACACGGTAGAACTCATGGTATACCTCCATTAATAACACATCAACAAACTACTAACTATCTAAATTAAATCACTTGTATTTTTAATTGTCAACTATATGTGTTGACTTTTAGTTAACTATATAGTCTAATACTATATATACGGCAATTTCAAGTATTTTATTTTTTTGACTATATATTATAGTTATTATCAATCATTTATAATAACTAAAAGATATACTCATCTTCATACAAAAATCTTCAAATTTCATCTTATATTCATGTAGCAACATTAAATTATACGTAAGTAGATTGAGTAAAATCTACTTTCACAAAACAGTATATAAAAGTACCTTATATTAGGAGGCATTCATTATGAAAAATGTAAAAAAAGTATCAAAGGTATTATGTGCATTTGGCGTTAGTACAGTATTATTAGCAGGCGTAGTTGGCGCAGCTAGCAACCATGCTTACAACAACAATAGCAACTGGAAAGGCGTTGGTAGCGTAGCTCCATCCGCTCAAGCTAACTATTCTGTTGATTACATGGGCGCTGTTACAGTATTCCAACAAAACTTCCCTGGCGCTACTGTAAAATCTATTTCTTACGATGCTAAACATAACCCTTACTATGAAGTAGAAGGTTACTACAACAATCGTGCAGTAGAACTTAAAGTAGACGAAGCAACTGGCCAAATCGTTGGTAAAGAAGTTAAAGGCTATGCTAAAGCTAACAAAACTATTAATGTTCAAAATATCATCATCCCTGAAGTAGCTGAAACAAAAGCTATCGAAAAAGTTGGTGCCGACTTCCAAACTATGGAATGGTCTGTTGAACGCGAAAACGGCCGAGCTGTATACAAATTCGACATGACAACTGGCGGCGACAAAAAAGCGGAAGTAAAAGTTGATGGCATGAACGGTAAAGTTTTAAGCGCTAAAGTTAAAAATACAAAATACTAAGATTTTAAACTCATCTAGTGAACCCCTATCCTAACCCACTAAGATGACACACTACACATATAACACACATACTATACACACAGTATCCCAATGGATACACTCTCTAACACACAAACTAACACACAAAAACTTAGAGAGCCCTATAACTCATAAAGGGCTCTCCCAAAACCCTATCTCACACAATAGGTAAAAGGTCTGTGCTCACACACCACAGACCAAACGTTACACACACTATACTCCCTTAAAGACCTTGGATCATTAAATCCAAGGTCTTTTTATGCCCCTTCTATCAAGATTATATTACACCTACACAACATTTCATTCTTATAAAGACAACAACACACTAATAACAAAAAAGCCTCCCTGCGGGAGGCCTTTTGTATAAGTTTTATAGGTTTGATAGTTATGTGTTCTATTTCTTAAGCAAAGTTCAGCTTAAGGATGTCATTTGTAAGTTTTA
>CAUHTB010000108.1 GCA_959608595.1 uncultured Veillonella sp.
GAAGGACCTCTCATGGTACCGCTCTTTGTATTGAACGAGTTACAAATCATTTCTGACTCTGCAGATTCTACAAAACGCAATCGTGGTCGTCGTGGCCTCGATATTTTGAAAGAGATGCAAGATGCTAACAAGGTAGCCATTGAAGTGATAGAAGATGATTATGATGATCTTACAGAAGTAGATTCTAAATTAATGCGTCTTGCTTTGGATAAGCAGTGGAAGTTGATGACTAATGACTTCAACTTAAATAAGGTGGCTCGAGTGCAAGGCATTGAGGTGCTTAATCTGAATGAACTAGCCAATGTACTGAAACCGGCCCTCATTGCAGGCGAATGGATTCGCGTGCAAATTATGAAAGAAGGCAAGGAAGTACACCAAGGTGTTGCTTATCTCGATGATGGTACCATGATTGTTGTTGAAGATGGTAAACCTTATGTGGGGCAAACTGTAGAGGTAATGGTTACATCCATATTACAAACTAGTGCAGGTCGCATGATCTTTGCTCGTGTAGATGGAGGACAAAATGGACAAGGTAATTAGTTGTAGTGTTCTCGCCGCTGGTGCGGGGCGCCGCATGGGGTATAAAGAAAATAAGATATTTATCCCTTTAGGACGATTCTCTATCATTCAGCGTACATTGCAAAATGTGGCAAATATTGAAGGTTTGAAAGAGATTATTCTTGTTGTAGCCGAAGGCGAACAAGAATATATGACAAAACATATTCAAGAGTTGGATTTGTCTGTTCCAGTTCATATAGTGCTGGGTGGAAAAGAGCGTCAAGACTCTGTAGCATGTGGCCTTAAAACTGTATCAGAAGAAACCAATATTGTCCTTGTTCATGATGGAGCGCGACCATTAGCCTCTACAGAAATGTTTAATAATGTTGCTGACTCGGCTAATACCTATGGTGCTGCTACAGTAGGTGTTCCGGCTACAGATACCATTAAACGAGTTGATACAGACCATAATGTTCTAGAAACATTACAGCGTAGTGAGCTATACCAAATTCAAACGCCACAAGGCTTTCAAAAAGAATTATTTGTAGAGGCTCATCAAGCGGCATATGAAACTAAGTATCTTGGTACTGATGATGTATCACTAGTTGAGTATGTAGGTAAACCTGTACATATAGTTGAAGGGGATTATTGTAATATTAAAGTGACAACACCAAATGATATTGCAGTAGCTAAGCGATATTTAGAAATTGAGGATACACGTATGCGCGTTGGATTTGGTTATGATATTCATCAATTAAAAGCAGGTCGCCCATGTATTCTTGGCGGTGTTCATATCGAATCTGAACTCGGCCCTGATGGGCATTCCGATGCGGATGTTCTTATTCATGCATTGATGGATGCTATGCTAGGTGCTGCAGGTCTACGAGATATTGGATATTATTTCCCACCTGAAGATGACCAGTATAAAGGGATTTCTAGCATGCTTTTACTAGAAAAGGTTAATTCCTTATTGAAAGAACGTGGGTTACAAGCCTATAATATAGATATTATGGTTATTTCAGAGACACCTAAGTTAAAGCCACACATCGATACGATGAAGGCTAACTTACAATCTGTTTTAGAAATACCATTAGAACGTATTAGTATTAAAGCGACAACAAATGAAATGCTTGGGGCCATCGGGCGCCGTGAAGGCATTGCTGCACAAGCTGTCGTTTCTGTATATGAAGGAGAGGTATAATCATGAGTTCCATGAAAGTTCGTTTTGCTCCAAGCCCTACGGGTCCATTCCACATTGGTGGCGCTCGTTCTGCTTTGTTTAACTGGTTGTTAGCACGTAAAGAAAAAGGCACATTTGTATTGCGTATTGAAGATACAGATCTGGCTCGCTCTACTCGTGAAAGTGAAGAAAATATCAAAGCTTCCTTGCAATGGCTTGGCATGAACTGGGATGAAGGCATTGATGTAGGTGGCGATAATGGTCCTTACCGTCAAACAGAACGTCTTGACTTATATAAAGAAGTAACACAACGTTTGTTGGATGAAGGCAAAGCGTATGAGTGCTATTGCACACCTGAAGAATTAGATGCTGTTCGCCAAGAACAAATGGATCGTGGTGAAACACCTAAATATAATGGCCATTGCCAACATTTAGATGAAGAAACAAAGGCTAAATATATTGCAGAAGGTCGTAAACCAACCATTCGCTTGCGCGTTCCCTTGAATAAAACATATGCTTTCGATGATATGGTACGTGGTCATGTATCCTTTGAATCCAATGGTGTAGGTGACTTTGTAATCGTAAAATCTGATGGTATTCCTGTATATAACTTTGCAGTAGTAATGGATGATCATATGATGGGGATTACTCACGTTATTCGTGCAGAAGAACATTTATCTAATACTCCACGTCAAATGGCTATTTATGAAGCACTAGGCTGGGAAGTGCCAAAATTTGGTCACATTTCCTTGATTCTTGGCAAAGATTACAAAAAAATGTCCAAACGCCATGGTGCTACATCTGTTGAACAATACAAACAATTGGGCTATTTACCAGAAGCACTAGTAAACTTCTTGGCTCTTCTTGGTTGGGCTCCAGAAGGGGAAGAAGAGTTCTTCACACAAGATGAATTGATTCAAGCTTTCTCCATGGATCGCGTAGCGAAGAACCCAGCAGTATTTGATATTGATAAATTAAACCATATCAACTTCCACTATATGAAAAATTTGAGCGACGAAGATTTATTCCATCTTTGTTTGCCACATTTGAAAGAAGTTGGCTTGGCTCCAGATAGCTTAAATCAAGCGGATATTGATTGGTTGACATTATTATGCTCTACATTCCGCGACCATATTAGCTATGGGGCGCAAATTAAAGATCATGTAGGCATGTTTATGGGTGAAACTGTATTCCTTGAAGAAGGTCACGAAGAGGAATTGCGTGCTGTATTGAATGAAGAAACAGCACCAACAGTTCTAGGTGCATTCCGTAGTGCATTGGCTGAACTTGATGAAATTACGCCTGATGTTGTAAAAGCAACTATTAAAGCAGTTATGAAAGAAACTGCTTTGAAAGGTAAATTCGTATTCATGCCAATTCGCGTAGCTTTAACTGGTCAAATGCATGGTCCAGATTTGAATAATATTGTTACATTGCTTGGTAAAGAAAAATGCTTGCATCGCTTAGACAATGTTAGCGCTTTAACAAAATAGTAATACAATCTAAGAAAAAAGCTCTCATAGCTATTGTTATGAGAGCTTTTTATGTATATTGAGATTATCCTATAGAAATGCTATAATAATCGGCGTCTTTTATTTTTATTTATTATGAAAGTGAGTGCATTTATGAGTATTATTCGTTCTCTTAACCACTTATTCAATAGCTATCTTTCCTGGGTCGTGCTATTGATGGCAGTGTTAGCGTATGTATTACCAACTGTATTTTCTTGGATGACGCCGTACATTGCGTACATGCTTCAATTTGTAATGTTTGCCATGGGTTTAACATTAACAGCTCAAGTGTTCCTTGATGTATTTAAGCAACCGATGAAAGTTATCCTTGTATCTGTAATTCAATTCTTGTGGATGCCATTAGCAGGTTTCTTGGTAGCCCTTATTTTCAATTTCCCTCCAGAAATTGGTATCGGATTCATCTTGTTAGGTGCATGTCCTGGTGGTACTGCCTCTAATGTAATGACATTCCTTGCGAATGGTAATGTTCCGTTATCTGTATCTGCAACGACTGTTTCTACATTATTGGCTCCAATTTTGACACCTTTATTCGTTGTATTGTATGCAGGTGCTACATCTTCCATTGAAATCCAATTTATGCCGATGTTTATTTCTATCGTAAAAATCGTATTGGTACCGATCATCTTGGGTATCGTATTGAATTACTTCATCGGCTCTAAGATCGAACCTGTTAAATCTGTATGTCCTACAATTGCGGCTATTGCAGTATTATTAATCTTGGCTGCTGTTACTGCAGTGAACCAAAAACAAATTGCTGAAACTGGTTTCATCATCTTCGTAGCTTGCTTAGTACAAAATGTGAGTGGTTATGTAGTAACGTACTTTATATGTAAGGCTCTTAGTATTGATGTTTCCTCTCGTCGTGCAATGCAAATTGAAGTGGCAATGCAAAACTCTGCATTATCCGTATCTTTAGCGCTTAAACATTTTACTCCTCAAGCGGCAGTAGCAGGTGCAGTATTCTCTATCATTCATAACTTTACAGGCTCTATCTTCGCAGGTATTTGCCGTAAACATGACGATCAAGAGAAGTTGGAAAATGCTTAATAGTTAATTCATCATCCTCATCTTTCAAATTTATATCCGAAATATGCATGTTTAATACATTGTTTGGCTATGTTGAAAGATGAGGGTTTTCTTGTTTTCATTGACATTCTATAGGATAATTGATATAATATTTCTATATCTGAATATAGATTTAATAGTAAAAGCTGAGACTGAAAGAAGTACTCTACAACTAACTTTTTAGCGAGAACCGATGGTG
>CAUHTB010000109.1 GCA_959608595.1 uncultured Veillonella sp.
TGCGGCAGGAACTCATTTTGGTAAGGAAAAGGAACATCCTATGTTCTTGATTGGTCGCGATACGCGAATTTCTGGTTCTATGCTTGAAAGTGCATTAGCAGCGGGCATTTGTTCTGTTGGCGGTAATGTAGTGATTGCAGGCGTTATCCCAACTCCAGCAGTAGCGTACCTTGTACGTCAACAAGGTTTTGATGCGGGTGCTGTTATTTCTGCATCTCACAATCCATATCCAGATAATGGCATTAAATTCTTTGACGGCAATGGCTATAAGTTGCCAGATGAAGTAGAAGATGAATTAGAAAAATATGTTCGTCAAAGTGCGGACAATGAATTGGCACGTCCTACAGGTGATGGCATCGGTACAATTGAGTACAATAGCAACTTGGCTCATTTATATGCTCACTTTGTTCGCCACACAGTTGATACATCCTTAGACGGTATGACTATCGTATATGATGGTGCAAACGGTGCTGCATCTAGCGTAGGTCCTGAAATTTTATCTGGTCTTGGCGCTAAAGTAATTAACATCAACGTAAATCCAGATGGCTTGAATATCAATGATCACTGTGGTTCTACACATATCGAAGGCTTGCAAGTGGCTGTACAACAACACAATGCAGACCTTGGTATCGCTAACGATGGTGATGCGGACCGTTGCTTGTTGGTAGACGAAAAAGGTCAAGTTCTCGATGGTGACCAAATCATGCTATTGTGTGCTCTTAAATTGAAAGAAGAAGGCAAACTCAAAGATGATACTGTAGTTGGTACTGTTATGAGTAATATTGGGTTCCATAAAGCGGCAGAAGAACTAGGAATGAAAACTGTTTCTACTGCGGTTGGTGACCGTTATGTATTGGAATACATGCGTGAACATGACCTCTCCGTTGGTGGTGAGCAATCTGGTCACGTAATCTTCTTAGATCACAATACAACTGGTGATGGCATGTTAACAGCTGTACAAGTAGCGGCTCTTATGAAAGAGAAAAATCAACCACTTTCTGAGTTGGCTGGCATTATGACTAAGTATCCTCAAGTTCTTATCAACGTTCGTGTTGCTACAAAAACAGGTTGGGAAGACAATGATATTATTAAAGCTGCCATCGTAACAGCAGAAGGTGAACTTGGTGATGAAGGCCGCGTTCTAGTTCGTGCATCTGGTACTGAACCACTCATTCGCGTAATGGCAGAAGGTCCTAACCAAGAAGAACTACAATCATTATGCCAAGAAATTGCTGACATTATTGGCAGAGAACAAGGACTTGCCGCTAATTAATATCTGCTCCGTTTGAATCCATTCTACAAATTTATATAGGCGTATGCCCACCAATATATGTCCCTTTGCTCCGTCCTACGTAAAGTCGCCGCAGGAACATATATTGGTGGGCATTTTCTTTATATGTGTTTTAGATAGCTGCCGAATGGATTCATCACTAGTGCGCTGATATTTATGTGCTATATATCCAGTCATAGGTGATATTAAATTGAGGAGTATTGATATTTGTTTAAACAAATATAACATAATTCTTATTATTGTTTAATTGACGGGGATTAAAGACAGATTTATAATTGACTCATCTAATTCTCATGAAAATAATATGAATTTCGTACAAGTAAGATATTAATATTGATAATAGAGAGTGCTCTCTGTTATTGCGATATGTTACTCGAGTCTATTATACCTATATATAGGGGGCAGCATATGGATAAATCACTACTGATTCGAGATGATGATTTAAAAATAGAATTCACAAGAATAGATCTATTTGATATTTTACCTGAGGATGTTGGACGCAGAGAAAGAATAATATCCTCATTAAATAAATTAGAGATGCAACAAGATGTATTGTTACATGAGCTTGATAATTATAAATCTGAGATTGAAAGATTGACTAATAATGCTGATACTTTTGATTATACTATTGCCGTTAGTAGTGGTGTTATAGCGTCCTTAATTGATAGTTTATGGGTAGGAGAGTTTTCCTTTGAGAGAGGAAAAGCGTGGAGTAACCAAAAAGTTAATGAATTCGTAATGAAAGTTGCAAAGTCTCAAGGGTATAAAGGTGATAGGCTAAAAGGTGCTATAGATAAGTTAGAAAAAAATTTTGGGATTCCCAGTGATAATGTTTGGAAGGGAAAAGATATAGGTATTTCAGCTAGGAGTCATCATCTAGATGATTTGGCACATCATCCAACAATAGTAGGTTTATTTTTCTCGATTCTTACACAATTTACAAAAGAAGCCTATTTTACTAATTCTGAGGGAGAATTTATTCCAATCACAATAACTGATAATGGTGAACTTATAGGTCATGATATTGTTCATAAATTTTATGCAGGAACAATAAATTGGTTTTTTCATCTTGTTAGCGATATGTCTGGTAGTAATAAGACTAGTGGGGCTGGAATGGGAATACCTGGACCACTAGTTTCTATGTTAAAAGAGATTTCAGGATTGCCTTTAATAAAAAATACTAATTTATCAGAATTCTTACACAAAATATATACAAAGGATAGATTTGATTTAAGGGGAGAATTAGCAGTTTTACATGAACTTGGACGACAGGCAGTGCCAGTAATAATTAATGAAGTAATAGTTAGAGGTTCATATTTTATACGTCGATTATACTATGAGTTAAAACAACATGACTCTATACGTGAATTGAATTGGAAAAAAATACTTCCATATAATAATAGGACGATTAATAGAATGTTAACCATTGCAACAGGAACATTTACCGCAGTTGATTTGGTAGATGCGGGAGTTAGAAGTGCTATTAAGACTGGTGGAGTGATAAACCCTGCGTTTTGGGGAAGTTTTGTATTACGAGTTAATTTTGTAGGTATAGGGCGCTTTGCAATAGCTTGTTATTCAGATATTAAAATGGGACTAGAATTAAAATCGACAAAAACTAATTTTTTAGCAACACAGATGGAGTATATCTATAATTTGAATGCAATTGTACTCTATAAACAAGCTGATATGTTTATAGAGGCTAAATCTGTTGAGAAAGCAATCAGTGAGTTGGAAAACAAAGCAAATGAAATTGAATGTTATTATAAAAATCAGTTAGAGCTACTAGCCAGCTCTTTGAATAATATTTCGGAGTATTCACAATTGATAGAAAACCGCAATCCTGGATTAAAGAATCAACTATTAGAGATTTTAGAGTAGGTGTTATTAATGAAAAAGAATAAAAAGCAAACAAATAAAAAGCAAACAATTGATATTAAAGCAGAAGTTCATGATGCTGAACCCGGGATAGATCAACTAGTAAATATTGATACTTCAGAATATACAGAAGCAGATCTATCAGATTTAATTACTACAAGGATAGATGCACTAAATGATTTAGAAGAACATATTCTTGAAGCAGCTGATGCAGCTATAAAGGAAGCGGATGATGTAAAGAATGGAATAATTGATTATGGCATTTTTTGGGATAGTTTAGATACAGATAGAGCAATAGAAAAATTACAAAATGCAGTTATTTCTACAGCTAAGGCTTTAGAAGAATCTAGTGATGCACATAAAAAAACATTTGAATATCAAAAACGATTAACGAATATTTCATATGGATTATTTCGATTAGGTGCTACTAATATTGCTCATAATAGAAGCTTAGTTAGAGAAATAGAATTAAGATTAAAAGGCGCCTCTGAAAAGGAAATTTCTGAATTAGCTAGAAATGAGTTAGTACGTGTTGTAACCCAATTAAAAGAGCAAGAAGATTTACAAAAGAAGTTAGCTAGATTAAATGATGAGATTAAAACTCTAAAGAAAAGCCAAAAAGAGATAAAAGATAGTTCGATAGTATTAGAAAATGATAAAGATATATTAGAACAAAAGACTGAGGGGGTAATTAAGCAACTCTTAGATTATAGAGCACTATTAGATGATAATATTGAACGTACTGAGAAAATACTTTGTCAGGTTGATTTAAATGAAACTAATTTTAAAAATATATTAGATGAGTTAGATTCTAAAATAGATGATCAGAATAATGCAAATAAGGTTAGCATTGAGAATAATAGAGCTATGATTCTAGGTTTGAAAGGTGACTTAGATAAGTATCAAGCACAATTTACATTGTTGGTTGAAGAGGACAATGCTAATAAAGAAAGTCATGAGAGTAATAAATCTATGATTCTTGGTATTCAAAATAATCTAACTAAGTATCAAGAAGAATTGTCATCATTAATTGAAGAAAATAATTCCAATAAAGCTCGTAATGAGCTAAATAACTCTATGCTTCTTGAGTTAAAAGATGAATTGAAGAGTCACCAAGAACTATTTTCAACACAGAGTTTAAGTGTTAATAATGATATTACTTCTAAGGCCTCTAAGAGTAGTTTTTATATTTTAGCTGTACTTTTAATATTAAATATCCTAGTAAGTGTTATAGTTTTTTATAAGTAAAATAATTATGCAAAAAGGCAACGTCAATTGACGTTGCCTTTTCTGTTG
>CAUHTB010000110.1 GCA_959608595.1 uncultured Veillonella sp.
CATCGTCTTTGTGGCTGTGGTATGCATTGAAAGATCTATGGGTAAACCACCAGCTCCACCGGCTATACCTGATGATTTAAAAGAATAACTTAAAAAATAATGTAAGAGAACATTCTAAAAGAGTTCTCTAAAGAAAAAACTCCTATTGGCTAATCCAATAGGAGTTTTCCTTATTTTACAAGACCTCAACACATTACGTATTATACACATTCATCACAATTTGACGATATATCATAACCTTACTATAATATAGATAGATAGTCAGACGAGTAGTGACGTCAGGCTCATCTCTAAATCAGTAAAAAATTAGGAAATGGCCTTTCTGTTTACTTAGCTACCATGCGGTAACGGAGGGCTATTTGCTTTTTGTAAGGCAAATAAGGGCTACCAGTGCTCCAAAAGCAATGACAATAGCCAGTACTTGTAAAAGGAGCATGATTATTTCATAATCACTCATAGGCTTATCCCTCCCTTCGATGACGAAGAGAGGCCCAACCTCGTCTAACTATCCTAAGTCTATTATAAAACGAACTAATATGCGATACAATAAGAAATGAATAATAGAAATATATAGATAAACACTGAAAAGACCGCACCCCAAGGTACGGTCTTTTTCTTATTTCTTTAGCTTCTTTTCTATCTTGATTCTTAACTGGTTAGCGTTTTTAAAGTCTAAATATTCCATCATATTGCGTAACTTTAGATGATTGTATTTAGTTTTACCATCTTTATACGACAATACCATAACATAGGAGTATTCATCATCTTGTATCAAATGGAGTATACGTGATAGCTTACCAGGGTTGTATTGATCCATGATATAGGTAGGAACACCATTATTCAACACCATCGCAGATTGGATTGGTACATTTTGTAACAATAATTTAGAGGATCTATAGATAATATCGTTAAAAACACGTTTAGGATATGCAACCATTGGATGATCTTTCCTCTGTATAAGACCTCTTGTTACAACCAGCCGCATGTCTGGTCCCTCATATACACGACCTTCTGCATGTGGCCCCTCTTTCATTTCTGATTGTAACTGCATCCCCTTAGGCAAACGATAGGTTACATTCCCCCATGTAACAGCATCACTTGTACGATCTACATCATCTATTGGCTGTAGTGATGGTATTACAAAATTAGCCATTGTACTCTCTACCTTAGTAGTAATTGGGTGATTTATATGGCCAAGCACTGCCACATAATTGTGGTTTGGTTGTTTATCAAACGTAATAGCAGCCATCATTAAAGGTGTATTCTCACTAAGATATTTGTCTGTTATACTCCAATTTCCTTTAGTAATACCAGGGTAATTAAAGGCACCCTTTTGTTTAGCCGATTTATAAACTGCATCATCTACAAAGCTTTCACTAGAACTAACAAGCCCAGCAATAACACTGCTTTCAACAGCAAAAGAAGATACCTCATTTTTCTGATGAGCGTCTTTATAAAAACTTCCAGTTACAACAATAGGCACGGTCATTTTAGCCCGATGGTCACCTTCGTGCAGCAAGATAACCGTAGATTCATGAGAAGATATATCCATAGACTTATCATGTGCTTTCTTCCATCGTTCTGCCTGTTCTACACTTCTTTTATTCTCTTCTACCTGTTTATCTAGCATTTCATATATATGCTTGCGCGCTAAAATAATTGCACTCGCATTAGCATTCAGAGCTTCACCATAACGATAGTTCTGATATGCAGTATCTGGAATACTAGCGTCGGCCCCTGGTACAGGCGGCTGTCCTTCAGGAACAGTATATTGCGCTGCATCAATAGGCATGGTGAAAGCTACTGTCACAACCAAGCTCAACAAAGTACTTTTTAGTTTCATATACACCTCTCAAACAATAATAGGCACGTTCTCTCATTAGTATAAGTATACTATATCCACGAGAAAGTGCCTATTTATGCTTATTGTAATTTTTTCAACGCTGCTTTAATTTCGTTTACTTCAGCCCGTAGTTCTTCGTTGTCTGCACGCAGTGATGCGTTGTCAGCTTGTAGGTCTTTGATTTGTTTTGCCATTTCAAAGCGGCTTGTTTTAAGTGTCGGATCTTGTTCGCCCACTTTGAAAGAAGCACCGATGTTAAACATGCTTTCACCACCAACGGTAACACCAGCATGAACCATGGAGTTTTCGTTCGGCTGATAGGACGCACCGATAGCGCCCGCATTTGAGTTCTTGTAATGGCCTACACTAGTCGCAAAGGACCATTTATCGTTTGGATTGTAGTCGAGATAATGGAGGCCCGCTAGTGCCGCAGAGGCAGCGCCAACCTTGGACACCTGACGATCCGTATAGGACTTGGCGTTATTAAGCACCTTGTCACCAATGTTAACCGTATTATTTTCGAGCGTAGAAATGCGATTCGTATTATTATCGACCTGCGTTTTCACTTCGTGCAACTGACTACCGTTGATAGCATCAGTAGACGTCTTGGAAACCTCGCCCTTAGACACATTTACGATTTTATTATTCCCATTATCGAGGCCTTTGTTAGTGAGAGACACCGTTTTCTCATTATCATGGTCCCCATCGGTAGTCGTGATGGTCACCCCGTTATACCCATAATTCGTATTGTATTCAGTGCTGTTCTCATTATCATAGTGCACAATCTTCGTGCCATCTGTACTGAGCTCAGACTTATCACCACTTTGTACATTGCTCATGGTAAAAGTTTTAGGCTCCATCTGAGCCATGTATTTATTTTCTTTTCGATCGAGGATGGCCAAACCATAATCCTCTAACCAAACGAGCTCATGAGTGCCGTTATACATATCAAAGTAACCCGCACCAATGCGCGAATGACGATCATCAGGATGGCCAGCATTCTCTTCTACCGTATCACTAATAGATATACCATCAGATTCGATGCGAATACCATGGTTAATATCACCACCAGAACCTATAAACGTCCCTTGGTATGTAGGATAATTCGTCATCGAAATTTCATAATTCGTAGAACCATCCGCATTCGCACTCCTATTAACCAACAAATTCTCACTATTTGTAGAAACAGTAGAATCTGCATGAACCGTTAAACCATTTGTACTCAACACAGACACAACACCGGCTAACAATAAAAACTTTTTATTCATTATAATTCCCCTTATATTTACAGCTAGAACCCTATCCATACAAACCCTATATTGCATGAATCCAATAATACATAACTATTGCTGCTTTAATTACTATAAACAGTCAATGAAACCTCATTGCTACCAAAGAATATGTATTCACCATGACCAATAGAGAATACACCTTGGAATGTATTCTTTGAAAGCTCAGATGGCATTCGATTAAATTGATAGAAGTTATAATAATCAATCATAGATGCATCAGTACCCAATCCAGACTTATCAAAATGACTACCTTTACCAGTAATTGTAATAACTGTAACCATATTATGGTCAAGACCAACGCTAAGACCTAAATCCATATATTTTAAGGTCTCACGTCCACTAACATCACTAGAACTTGGAGCACCAATCAGATCAATTACCTGTTGTCGAGTCATTCCTAAATGTACACCACGAACAGATTCATAATGCTCCTTTTGCAATCGATTAGTTAATTGACTTTTTTTATTCATAATCAAGGTTCTATGCTCACCATTCCCCAACCACTCTAGATGAATAGCTTTTCTACCTTGAGCCTCTTGAATAATAAAAACACCGGCTCCAGGATAACCACCAACAAAATCAGCACCATCAACAATACGGCAACCATTAATATATCCGTTAGAAATACTTAATACCTTATTGCCACTAGCATCATACCAATCACCAGCAACTTTTTGAGAAGCACGAATAACTAAATCTAATGGCATTTGAGCTGCCTCAACTATTAAAGTAGAAAATAAACAAGCAATACTAAAGCACATACACACAAATAATCTCAATATTGATTTCATATCTAATCTCCCTAATCCCCATATATATAGATATCAAATAAAAATTAATCGAATCTTATAATCCCAACAGTACAAAACACATTATTTATCAACACTATACTACATACAGTTAAATAAATAATTATAAATATAAAACCCTTTTATAAAATGAATATAAAATGAAATAGCGAACTTGTAGATTTTTTAAAGGTAGCCGTAATTTAATGGCCTAAAAATATAAAAAGAGACTGTCTCAAAGCAGTCTCCTCTTTTTGTTTCTCTATTTTATACTCTGTCTCTTATAATATTTGATCTATACCTCAAAGTATGATCTAATATTTATAAGAAAAGTATTTATTGTATACGGGGGTAGTAATATGGGGATTATTAACTCAAATCTAACCAAATTAGGTTCTTTTTTAGGAAACGAGAAGCTTTACATTCCAGAATATCAACGGGGCTACTCTTGGGAAGAGACTCAACTAGATGACTTTTGGCAAGACTTGAAACAAATTTATGAAGAAAATACACATGATGAACACTTTCTT
>CAUHTB010000111.1 GCA_959608595.1 uncultured Veillonella sp.
ATCCATAATAAACCTCGATTGATTCGTCGTAGTCGTGGTTATGTACCAGAACCTATTCATTGTGAACTTTCAGGGCAAAGTCCGATGCTAGCTATGGGTAGTGATCTTAAAAATGCATTTGCTATGAATAAAGGCTCAGAAGTCCTTGTAGGCCCACATATTGGGGATCTACAAAATGCATCTACTCATGCCACATTGGAGTGGACTATTGACCGATATGAGGAATTGTTTTCTATACAACCAGAGAAAATTATTGTAGACAGTCATCCTCAATTTTTCTCGTCCCACTTAGGAGAGCGCATTGGTAAAAGCTCACAGATCCCTGTTATCCCTGTTCAACATCATCACGCTCATATTGCATCAGTCATGGCAGAGCATAATCTTGAAGGCCCAGTACTGGGTATTGCCATGGATGGTACCGGATATGGACCAGATGGAACGGTATGGGGTGGTGAATTTCTCCTTTGCAAGGACGATCAATATCAACGCCTAGCTCATATCCATGAAGCGCCATTGCCAGGTGGAGAGAAAGCCGTTTCTGAGCCATGGCGGCAAGCCTTGTGGTATATTCGAAATTACTATGGTAATGATATTCCACCAATTTACCAAGATTGGATGAAAGAATTGCCTAAAGGTTGGGATATATTAGATAAAGCATTACAATCTACAATGCCTATGGTTCAAGCAACGAGCTGTGGTCGTTTATTTGATGCAGTAGGATCTCTTTTAGGGCTTGGTATGGTCCATACCTATGATGCACAAATTGCTATAGCGTTAGAGGCTCTATGTGGTGATGAAAAAGGAATATTGCTTGATTATAACTATGATGGGCGAATTCTTGATTTTACACCTACCGTTCAATCCATTATGGATGGTGTAGTTAATGGCGAATCTAGAGCTTATCTTGCTACATCCTTCCATAAAACCGTTGCTATTGCAATATGTGAAACCGCAGCGGATTTAATGGAGCGCTATAATGTTAATGATGCGGCTATTTCTGGCGGTGTATTTCAAAATCGCAAATTAGTAGAGTTAATATATCGTGCTTGGCATGTAGGCAATTTGTATATGAATGAAGCGGTTCCTTCCAATGATGGTGGATTAGCCTTTGGTCAACTATGGATTGGTAATCAGAAATAGTTATATCTTTTTGTAGTTAGTATCACTTAATAATTACTACAATTGTGATACAATGATATTAGAAATATTTATATATTGTGAGTTTGCTTACATAAATGTAAACACATAGAATTTGTTATTAATGAATTATATAAGGAGATAGTATGTGCTTAGCTGTACCAGCACAGTTAGTAGCTGTGAATGATGTTATTGGCACTGTTGAATTAACAGGTGCCACCCGTGACTGCAGCTTACTCCTCGTACCAGAAGCAAAGGTAGGGGACTGGTTGTTAGTCCATGCGGGTTTTGCTGTACAAATTGTTGATGAAGAAGAGGCACAAAAGACATTAGAGGCCTTTAAGGAGCTAGAAGAACTTGAAGAAGCTTACTTTGCAGGAAAAGCAGAATAGTGCTGATGCGTTGTTAAAACGTATCAATGCCCTTCATGAGCCTGGGGAAACCGTAAGGCTTATGGAGGTTTGTGGTACACATACTGTATCGATTTTCCGTGAAGGTCTTCGTCAATTATTGCCAAGTGGCATTGAACTTGTAAGTGGCCCAGGATGTCCTGTATGTGTAACAGATCAAACGTATATGGATAAGGCTTTGGCTTATGCTGAACGTGATGATGTTATTATTGCAACCTTTGGGGATATGTTAAAGGTGCCAGGTAGTTATAGTAGTCTTAGTGAAGCTCAAACAAAGGGCGCGCATATCCATGTAATTTATACGCCTTTAGAGGTAGTAGAACTTAGTAAGAAATATCCGGAAAAGAAAATCGTATTTTTAGCCATAGGTTTTGAAACGACTATTGCCGTTATTTGTGCAACTGTAAAAGCAGTTCATGCAGCAGGCTTGAAGAACGTTTTCTTCCTTGTATCTCATAAATTAGTGCCTCCTGCATTGCGAGCTTTATTAGATAAACAAGAAGGTCATATTGATGGTTTTATTTTGCCGGGGCATGTGAGTGTTATTATCGGAGAAGAACCATATCAATTCTTATCTGAAGAATATCACATACCATCATGTATTGCTGGTTTTGATGGACTTGAAATTTTGTCTGCTATAGCAAATATTTTAGAGCAACGAAAAACTAGTAATTTTATAGTAGGAAATACATATCATTCTGTAGTTATGCAGAAGGGTAATCCTGTAGCGCAAGCGATGATCAAAGAGGTATATGATGTATGTGATGATGCGTGGCGTGGTATAGGTGTTATTCCAAAATCTGGTTTAAGATTAAAGGACGAATATGCAGCCTATGATGTAGAACGTGCATTACCTATTCATCTTGAACGACCTTCTCTTGATCCGAAGGGTTGTCAATGTGGCCGTGTATTGCAAGGTCTTATTAAACCGAGTGAATGTCCATTGTTTGGTAAAAGTTGTACTGCTGACCATCCAGTTGGTGCCTGCATGGTATCTGTAGAAGGTAGTTGTGCTGCATGGTATAAATATGGTTATTCCAGTGGTGGATCGACGTGGGAGGATTAATATGGAGCGAGTTCGCTTAGTCCATGGAAACGGTGGTCGATTTAGTCATGAGTTGACCGAGCGTTTTATTTTAAAATATTTTACAAATGATTTATTAGCTCCTTTACACGATGGTGCTCAATTTCCCGTTACAGCAGGACGTATGGCGTTCTCTACAGATTCCTATGTAGTACAACCAGCGTTTTTCCCTGGCGGAAATATTGGTAAATTAGCTGTATGTGGTACAGTGAATGATTTAGCTATGAATGGTGCTATTCCACAATACTTGAGTTGTGGGCTCATTTTAGAAGAAGGTTTGGCCTTTGATGAGTTAGATGAAATTCTTCATACTATGTCAGATATGGCTAAAGCTGCGAATGTACAAATTGTTACAGGAGACACTAAGGTTGTCAAAAAGGGTGAGGTAGATAAAATCTACATAAATACTGCGGGGATTGGTATGATTCCAACAGGGATAGATATTGGTCCACATCGCGTAAAACCGGGAATGGATATTATCTTATCAGGTGCTATTGGAGATCATTCTATTGCTGTTATGGGGCAACGATTTGGATTGGATTTATCTGATACGTTAAAAACAGACTGTGCTCCTTTAAATAATATGGTTCATGCTGTACTTGATAAAGTGGGCCCTCAAGTGGCTCTATTGCGAGATCCTACACGAGGTGGCTTGGGGACTGTTTTAAAAGAAATTGCAGACCAAAGCCAAGTGGGTATTAAGGTAGAGGAAACTACTATACCAATTCACGCTGAAGTACAATCTGTTTGTGATATTTTAGGGTATGATCCATTATATTTAGCCAATGAAGGTAAGGTAGTGCTTGTGGTGGACCCATCGGTTACTGATGAAGTTTTATCTATTCTTCGTGGCTTTGAAGAAGGTAAAGAAGCTGTATTAATCGGTAAAACATTAGATAAAAATATTGGCAAGGTTGGCTTACAAACCGCAATTGGTGGTGTCCGTTTAATTGATTTGTTAGGTGAAGATCAAGTTCCTCGTATCTGCTAATTATATAGACTAAGATTATTTTATATTTAGCTGATTTTATATGTATAAAAAGAATTTTTGTACTTATAGATTGTGAAGAATAGTAGATGTTGACAATAATCTTTTAGGATAGTAGTATTAAATTAAGTTGTGTAAAATTCATTGATTGTTCATCGGACTTTTATACAATGCTAGTATCTTTATGTGTAAGTTCTTATACTTTCACTAGAATCTATGTATAGAATTTGTTAAAATATAAGTATCTATAGGAGGCTTATTATGAAAAAGAAGATTATTACAGCTGTTCTAGGGATTTGTTTAACTACAACTGCATTTGGTGGCATCTTGACTACTCAAGCTGGCGGCCTTAGCAGTATTCTTGGTGGTGCAGCTAAAATTGGTGGTATCGGTATTGTTATCAATAAATTCGGTCCTCAAATTGACTCTTTCTTAAATAAATTATTGAAACAAAATAACTTAAGCACAGAGTACACAACTAAAGTTGTACCTATCATTAGTATTGGTACAAAAGGTTATATTGGTGCTGCTCAAGTAACTGGCCCAGCATCTAGCATTGAACAAGTTAAAGCGGTTGCTCAAGTTGAAGGTAGCTTTAACGGTATGGTTCGTGTAAAAGGTTTAGTACCAGTTGATAGCACAAACCCAGTTGGTGCATCTCGTGTTCAAGGCGTAGGTGTATCTGCGATTATCGATTTGAAAATTTAATGGCCACTGAGCATATAAAATAGTAGACTCAGGGAATAAGCACGGTCTTAGGCCCGTGCTTATTCTGTTGTATAACAGTTATACATTAGATAC
>CAUHTB010000112.1 GCA_959608595.1 uncultured Veillonella sp.
TTTATGCATAAGTTATACAAAAAATATTGGCCCTTTATAGTGTTTCTTGATATACTTAACTTGAATTGATATATGATTGCAATAACAGAAATTCATCTAGTTCTTACAAGCTAGAAATATTAGCAGTCACGGTATTAATAACATGATATAACAGGCCCTATGGGCAAGGAGGACAACATGCCATTAGTTACTACTACAGAAATGTTCAAAAAAGCCTATGAAGGCGGCTATGCTGTTGGCGCTTTCAATGTAAACAACATGGAAATCGTACAAGGTATTGTAGATGCAGCAAAAGAGGAACAATCTCCTCTTATCTTGCAAGTATCTGCAGGTGCTCGTAAATATGCTAAACATATTTACCTTGTAAAACTCGTAGAAGCAGCTCTTGAAGACAGCAACTTACCTATCGCTCTTCACCTTGATCACGGCGATTCCTTCGAAATCTGTAAAGATTGTGTAGATGGCGGTTTTACATCTGTTATGATCGACGCAT
The DNA here is from genome assembly GCA_959608595.1 of uncultured Veillonella sp. GTDB lineage: Bacteria > Bacillota > Negativicutes > Veillonellales > Veillonellaceae > Veillonella. The sequence continues at coordinate 494 of CAUHTB010000112.1, forward strand.
CTCACCATGATTTCGATGAAAACGTAAAACTCACTAAACAAGTTGTTGAATATGCTCACGCTCATGGCGTGGTAGTAGAAGCAGAGTTGGGCCGTTTAGCTGGTGTTGAAGATGATGTAAATGTATCTGATGCAGATGCTCGCTTCACTGATCCAGAACAAGCCGCTGAATTCGTACATCTTACAGGTGTAGACTCCTTAGCTATTGCTATTGGTACTAGCCACGGTGCTTACAAATTTAAAGGTGACCCTTACCTTGACTTTGATCGTTTGAAAAAAGTTGGTGAATTGTTGCCTAACTTCCCTATCGTATTGCATGGTGCATCCTCCGTATTGCCTGAATTCGTAGCTAAATGTAACGAATTCGGTGGCAACATTCCTGGTGCACAAGGCGTACCTGAAGAAATGCTTCGCAAAGCAGCTCAAATGGCAGTTTGCAAAATCAACATCGATACAGACCTTCGTCTTGCTATGACTGCATCCGTACGTGAATACTTGGCTCAAAATCCATCTGAATTTGACCCTCGTAAATACTTAGGACCTGCTCGTGATGCTATTAAAGGCATGGTAGCTCACAAAATTAAAAATGTTTTAGGTTCTTCTAACAAACTATAATCAATGGCTAGTGGATTTTTAAAAGGAACCTTAATTTTAACCATTGCCGGTTTCGTAGTGAAAGCCATCGGTAGTATTAACTGGATTCTTCTATCCCGTATCTTGGGTGGTGAAGGCATCGGTATCTACCAGATGGCCTTTCCTATCTATTTGTTACTATTACAAATTTCGAGCGCAGGTGTGCCGATTGCCATCTCTATTTTGACGGCAGAACGATTAGCCTTACACGACTTTGGTGGTGCTAAGAGAGTATTCAATATATCTTTTACAATGTTAACCATTACAGGCTTTATCGCCAGTCTTGCCATGTACTTTGGTGCAGATTGGCTAATCTCTAGTGGACTCATTGCTGAAAGCCGTGCCTACTACTCTATCATCGCGCTCGCTCCGGCAGTATTCTTTGTAACGTGGATTTCCTGCTTCCGCGGGTATATCCAAGGCTATGAAATGATGACGCCAACGGCGGTCAGCCAAATCGTAGAACAACTGTTACGTGTTATCGTCATGCTCGGTGCCGCAGCGATCTTGTTACCTTATGGTCTACCGGCTGCTGCAGGTGGTGCTAGCTTAGGTGCTGGTGTCGGTGCCTTTGGTGCCTTCCTAGTGCTCTTGTACTATTACTATAAATTGCCTAAAGCTAGTAGTACTGGTGAAAGCTACGATGGTCCTCGTGAATCAGCTAAAGAAATTTTGTCACGACTCTTAACATTGTCTATTCCAATTTCCTTAGCAAGTATCATGTTGCCATTAACAGCCAATCTCGATTTGCTCATCGTGCCACGTCGACTCTTAGATGCTGGTTTCCCGATGAATGAAGTAACAGAACTGTTCGGTTATCTTACAGGTATGGCGGTGCCACTCATCAACTTGGCAACCATTATTACTGCGGCTCTTGCAACAAGCATTGTCCCAGCTATCTCTCATGCCTTTGCCAAACGCGATCAAGAAGGTATTTATGACCGCACTGCAGGTTCTATGCGACTAACATTTATGGCAACTGTACCATTTACAGTGCTATTATATGTACTCGCTGCACCTACAGTAACCTTGATTTATAATGCACCTAAGGCAGAATTAGCAACGCAAATTACTGCGTTTTCTATCTTCTTCCTTGGTGTGCACCAAGTAACAACAGGTATCTTACAAGGCCTCAACAAGCCGCGTATCCCAGTAGTTAATATGGGTATTGCGTTAGTAATCAAGGTCATCCTGAACTGGACATTAACGGCTATCCCATGGCTTGGTATCGGCGGTGCCGCTTGGGCAACAGTTGCTGATATTGGCTTTGCTGCATTGCTTAACTTGATTTACATCAAAAAATACACAGGCTACTTCCTCGATATTTCCCTTCTATGGAAAAATGTGGTCAGTGCCGGTGTCATGGGTATACTCATCTTTATGAGTTACCACTACTTAACAGATATCTTACCAATGTGGGTTAACTTTATACTCACAGGTATCGAAGGCTTATTGCTCTACGTTATTATCATGGTTCTTCTAAAAGGACTTAATAAAAACGATGGTGCTAGCATGCCACTCATTGGTAGATTCTTTAGATAATTATATAAAAACCAAGAGGGCTGACTCATTTGAGTCAGCCCTCTTTTTATACTACCTATATAGATACTATTTATTGAAAATTTTTGTATCACCAAAAATATCAGGTGGTACACCTAAACCTAGTTTTATCTTATCGTAGTTTGTTTTATTTTTCTTATTATCCACATATTGTATCATATCTCTAATTTTATAATTACTTACATGAATATCGTGTGGTTTCTTTACCATGTAGGTATAACGATAATTTTCGTCATATACCGTCATAGTAAACAATGTGTATTTATCTCCTTCAACCTCTAAATACACACCTGGTGTAGCATCATTCCAAACAGTAGCCGATTGAATTGGTTTTCTTTTACTTAACGCTTCAGTATAAACAAAATCATTTAAATAGTTAAATAAAACATTTTGCTTTTTCACGTTATCTATAGATGACAAAGGAGTAACAATGATCTCTTCTTTTATATTTCCAGAAGAATAAGTTACCTTATAGCCCCCATTCTTAAGAGTCTCACGACCAATGTGCTTACTATTTTTAAATACTTGGAAAGTAAAGTTTTCTACACGTACTGGAGTCGTATTTTCTAAAATAGCTGATGCGGGTTTAATATAAGGCAAAATCGTATTAACTAATGGTGCCATAGTTGAATTCATGATTTCTTGTTCATTATCTTTCAAAACATCATGATTTAAACGATCACTCATCTGATAGCCTATGTGATAACTTCTGGTAGGTGATGTAGGGAGTGTAAAATTTAATGTACCTATTATATTATCTGAATCATATTTGATTACATCCCAAGTTGCCTTCTCCATACCTTTATATGTAAAAGTGCCACTACCTAACATCTTAGAACCATCAGGACGTATAGCCCCTTTGCTCCCTTCAAATTCTTTACGCAATATATCACTATTTAGCTTACTGTATTCAATATTGGTATTCTCCCAAATATTACCCTTTGGTTGGGGGCGAACTTCATAGCCTAATTGAGCAATTCGAGAAAAAATACGTCCCATTCTAACGACATCTTTTGTATTATCTAACCTTGCAATTCCTATGCCACTTTCATAAGGAGCTGTAAATTTTATATCTGACCCATTATCACGCAAAATTAAAACCGTCCGTGAATACATAATCGCATTATTTAACTCTTTAGTAGCATAAATATCAGACTCTAACTGTGATCTATCATAATTAGGATCTTTTGCTCGAATAGCAGGTATTTCTTTTTCTATACTCTGTTCCATCAAGCGCGTTACTTTAGGATCAATTCGATAATGCTGATACGAATCTTCTGGTGCAGGAGGAAATGCACCAGGAATATTAATATCAAGCCCATAAGACTGCCCTGCACCTAATGTAATACCTAAAAGACCTAACGTTATTACTCGCTTCCAATTCATAAATACTCTCCTCTATATACTAGCTCTCAAGTTAACAAATATTATACCTAATTATTAAATTTTTATCAATTTTGTTTAAACTTCAATTATAAATATATTGTTTAATACTGCTAACCATGGAGTATAGAAGATTTATGAAACTTCTTATAGAATCTAAAATCTTTATACTGGTATCAATATTGTAGGTACAAAGTTTTTATATAGATGAGGTAATACATTAATAATACACAGTATCATAAAAATAAGGAGAAGGAAATTAACCTTCTCCTCATTTTATGCCGTTATTCCTATCATAGTTAAAATTTCCATAATAATTGGTATAGCTACTACAAATAATA